>NZ_JBSXNI010000040.1:0-284275 GCF_056857555.1 Acinetobacter sp. L-24
TCTATCTCTAGAAAGTCAACCAGTAATGAAAACTATTTTTCAAACTTATCAAATAAAACCCAACTCAATTAAACTCAACTAAGTCACTGTTTTATCAGAAGTTTTAATCTTCATCACCGCCGATGGATGTGCATTCTACAGTATTCCCAACCCAATACAACCCCTATTCTTAAATAATTCAGCAAAAATATCACGACTGTTTATTTATTCTACAAAAATCGCGATTTTTTTCATTTCTTGAGCAGTAAAGGGACTGAATTGGATAAATGACTTAATCTTTTTTCAGTTTTATTCTGTTCCTGAAAGCGTAAAGGCCGGCAATCTATATATTCACAATAACCCCCTTCCCCATTTTCAGTTTCTTCATTTATTTTCACTTGATAACTAAAACTTCCTACATAGCCCGCTGCCAGGCCAAATTTAAAATCTCCACGACTTTGACCTTGTACCCAGATACAAGTACCGTCTGCATTTTCATAACACCATTCAAATTCGCGCGGCAAATACATACTTTGCCGATTGGGTGTCGTGACACACGGATAAACACGATGAACTTTAAAATAAACTTTTCGATCGAACATTTGGGTCCGCATGTTTTTTAAATCACGGAGATATATCCGCGACTGAACAATACGATTAAAACCATCCCGAATCTGCGCCAACAACAGTTGCCTCTTTTCACTGAGATTAATAATTTGATAAGTCAGGAAGGCCAAAGGTAGATAAGGAAAGTTAAAACTCCGCGCGTATTCAAAGCTTCCAAGACCATCGATCGTATATTGCTGCGCTTTATAGTTCACCGTTCCCTGACAATGACATAGCAAAGACCAGTGATCTGCCAAGGAAAACCGCATTTGGGTAAAATGAGAAATCAGTTGAGTGGTTTGAATATTTAAATCAAAACTGAGTTCCGAGTCAGAACGCTGCAAACGAAAATTTGGAAAACTTCCGCTCAATTGCTCCCGATCTAGAAACTGAAACAGACCTGATTTAAAATGACAGTCCTGCTTGACCGAGTAGTGATGTAATTGCCCCACCATATGCGGACTCGAACTGCAAATCACGGTGGCGGTATCTAAGGCTGTGGTTTCGATTGCGCTCGGGTTTGACAGCATGGGTGCATTGGGTTGCCCGATAATACTCATAAAGTTTAAATAATAGAGCGGTGCCGGAAGCCCGGGGATCATCAAACCTTGATGAATAATTTTATATTTTGAGGTAGGACCATGATAGGCGGGATAGCGCGAAACAGCAGGAGTCTGATTTAGCTGTTTCGAACGATCTAGAAAATCTTGAAGAAACCGCATCTCAGACTCCTTATATTTTTATAATGTACTCGATCTTTTTGCCATAAAGGTGGTGATAAAACCAGACAAGGCATAGAGAATAGAAATGACCAGAATGCCGACAGGAATATTATAAGTCATCGCTGCAAAGACGAATACGGCAATTGGTAGGACAAAAAATGGAACCCGTTTACGTTCTACAGTTTTAAATGAATAGTATTTGATATTGGAAATCATCAACAAGCCCACCGCAATAATGACCACTGCATTAATGACCTGAAGAGAAGGTTCACGAATATCAAAGATTTCTGGAAAATCCAGACCGACCCAGACCAATGACACAATCATGATGGCAGCCAGAGGACTTGCCACACCAATAAAATAACGTTTATCGACCACACCAATCTGTACATTGAAACGCGCCAGACGGAACGCAGCACAAGCAGTATAAACAAAGCATGCTGCCAGACCGATTCGGCCCAAATCGCTTAAGCCCCAGCTATACATTAAAATAGCGGGAGCTACACCAAAAGCCAGCATGTCAGAAAGCGAGTCAAACTGTTCACCGAACGGACTTTGTGCACCAATCGCACGTGCCACACGGCCATCCAATCCATCCAGTAATGCCGCAATAAAGATCGCATAAATCGCTTGTTGAAAATCACCATTCATACTGGCAATAATCGAATAGAAACCTGACAACAACGCTGCCGTTGTAATCAGGTTCGGCCATAGATAGATGCCTCGACGCTTAACTTTTTGCCCTTCCTGGGTATGCTCCTCTTCTTCTACCTCAAAGGTGATGCCATCAAAAGGCACTTCAGTTGAAGAGTCGCGTTCCGGTTTGCTTATATTTGTCATTCTTGTCGATCCTAGCTATGACCTGATCTTTAAAAAAATTACTCGCCCACTAACCAGCGAACTGCAGCGTGACCACCATTTTCACTCATGCGAAGATGCGGGAATAACCACTGTAGTGCTTCATCTGCATCTTCAGAGAATTTCCAAGGTGGGTTAATCACCAGCAAACCACAACCGTTCAAGCCTACTGGGGTATCATCCGGCCATACACAGACTTCACACACCAGTTGACGGCGGATACCGGTCTTGAACATTTTTTTCTCGAAGCGTTCGATCATGGCACGGTCTTTAATTGGATACCAAACGGCGAATACACCTGTCGGCCATTTCTTATACGCGGCAACCAGCAGCTCAACCAACTGCGGGAAATCTTTACGCTCCAGTTCATATGGCGGATCGATCATCACCAGACCACGTTTTTCTTTCGGTGGAATGACAGCTAACAAACCTTCGTATGCATCACGTTCATGCAAACCGGCACGCTTGTCAAAAATATTATGACGAAGTTGCTGGAATACATCACGCTGCATTTCAAAAATGGTCGCTTTATCAATCTCGCGCATACCTTCCAGGGCAAACCACGGTGAACCCGGATAAGCACCCTTACCAAAGTTTTCACGCATGTTTTCAACAATTTTCAAGTATTGTTGTACGCCTTCAGGTGCATTACGCTTGATCGAATCATCCAGCTTAATAAGACGATGAATACCGTTTAAAAACTCACCTGATTTTTGCGCTTCGGCAGTCGACAAATCATATTTACCTGCACCACCATGTGTATCTACATAGCGATAAGGTTTGTCTTTTGCATTCAGTCGAGTCAACAACTGAAGCAATAAAACGTGCTTCATGACATCGGCAAAGTTGCCTGCGTGGTAAGAGTGACGGTAATTCATGTTTCAATTATTCCTAAGATCAATTGCTATTTTAACATGAAAAACTATTTCGTTCAGAAACGATTATTGCACTAAAATAGCGGACCTTTTTTTACCACACTATCGAGAATTGAAAAAATGGAAGCAGTTATCATCCCAGGGGATTGGAATGTTGATCAAATCTTAGATGATTTAGATCAACATGGCTTTAGTATTGTTGACGATGCGTACTCTAGCGAATATCAACATGCAGTGAGTCAAGAATGCTTAAGCCACTTAAACGAATTTCGTAATGCAGCCATTCAAAATGGTGTCGTTAACAACATCCGTAGTGATCATATTCTTTGGTTACAACCTGAATTTCAAATTTCCCACCGACACATCCAAACTCTTCAACAATTTTCTCAAGTTTTAAACCGCGCGTTTTATTTAGGCATCAAAGATGTCGAAGCACATTTCGCTTGCTATCACGCGGGTGAGTTCTATACCCTGCACCGCGACAATCCTCAAGATAAAAATGGCCGGATGATTTCCAGTGTGTATTATTTACATGAACAATGGCAGAAGGACTGGGGCGGTGAACTACGCCTGCAGGACAAACATGGCCAGTGGCATATTATCCAGCCAAAACCGAACCGAATGGCGCTGTTCCAGAGCGATTTATTACATGAAGTTTTAATCTCTAAACAGCAACGCCTATCCATTACCGCCTGGCTAAGAAGTGATACCTCACTACTCTAAGACACGCTGCCGCTTTAAATTTTAATTTTTAACCTCATATAGCCATTATTGAGAAATGAGGATTGCGTTGATGCGATTAACGACCAAACAGATTATTCAACGTCTGGGTGAAACTGACCAATTGTATTTAAAAGGCAATACGCCGGAATTAACGCTTGAACGTGCTGATCTTCGTTTACAGCTGGTGACTTTAAGTGACCTGCGTCAGGAACAGCGACATTTCCTGCAAGAAGCCGTAGTGTTGCTGGAACAAGGCCGGGTAGAATTTGAAGAAATGCCGCTGCGCATGTATATCAACCTATCTTTGCATCTGGCCAAGGCTTATATGATGTTTTTTGAATTGACCAAAGAGCACCATTTCGCCCTGATTACTCAGCAAATTTTAAAGCCAATGGCCAGTTATGAACATGGGGACATTTATTTCTTTCTGGCCTATGCCAGTGCCAGTAAAAATGAGCCGGCCCTGACCCGCCACTGGTTAGGTAAATACACTACCACTGCCGAATTTGAGCTGGAATTATTACAGCAGCATCATGCATTTAATGATTATCGTCAGCACGAATGGTTTAACAAAATATTAAAAAGCAAAATGCATTAAGCCAAAGAACAAAAACGCCTCAAATGAGGCGTTTTTTAATACAAGCTATATCATCTTATTTTAAATATCAGAAAAATATAGGAAAAATGATCAAGCAGGTTGACGTCTATAAGCGTCCATGTGCAGTTGCTGATTCAGTTCATCGACCCAAATTGCCCAATCATCATCTTGTACCAAATGGCTGATTAATAAAGAACGCTGGGCTTTATTCCAGAATGGCGCATCATGCAAGGACAGCCCTGCTGGCAGTTGATGGGTGCGTACATACAATTCAATAGCCGCAGGACTATTGGCGAGACCGAGCTGAGAAAACAAGAGCTCTAAGGATGGTTGGTTCTTTGCGAGCATCGCGCCCTCCTTATATCAGATAAATTGTAATTATTTATAGATCTAACTTATAAGATAAGACAAAGAAAACCTAGTCATTTGACTAGGTTTGTTGTTTCATTTTGTACGAATGCATTTAAGTGCTCTGCTTGTCACTTTCCACATGTAAAAGCTGATTTAACTTGTCAATAATGACAATCCATTCATCATCTTGGTGCCAGTGTTCACGCAGGAAGGCACTTTGTCCCTCACTCCAGAATTCGGCATCCGGTAATGCCACTTCAGATGGCAATTGATGGGTATGGGTAAACTGAGTAATTGAGGCTTCATCAGAAGGCAAACCCAATTGTTCAAATAATAATTCTAAAGTTAACTGTTGTTCCATAAGCATAAATAGTCTCCATCGTAGCGTTAAATTATGAGAGTGTTGAGATTCGAATTCTTAGGTTGATTTATGGCTCGGTATGTCACAGGAACCTGAACCCTCTGCCTCAATATGTAATTGTTCATTTAACACATCGACAAAAATGGCCCAGTCATCATCTTTCTTCCAGTGACTGATCAGAAAGTCATGCTGTGATTTACTCCAAAAAGGAGCTTTATGCAGTGGCACATCCATACCAATTTGATGCGTGCTAATAAACTCGTCAATCGCTTCCGGACTCGAATCCAAACCCAATTGTTCAAAGAAAAGTTCGAAGGTGGCGCGTTGCTCTAACATCTGAACCTCCATCTTTTTATCTATAATCTTGTTTCTACCTTAGATGGCTCATAGCGAAAACTCAGTTGTCTCTCCTTCACAGCTTGTTATTTTTTGTTGATTAAAGTGAGTGATATAAAAAAAGCACCCCAAATGGAGTGCTTTTTTCAACTTAATCTATTCAGATCAAATTATTTAAGCATGTCAGCAATTGCTGCGCGCTCTTCTTCAAGTTCGTTCAACGTGAAGTTGATACGCTCTTGACTGAATTCGTCGATTTCTAGGCCTTGAACGATTTTGTATTCACCGTTTTCAGTTGTTACAGGGAAACCGAACATTACGCCCTCAGGAATACCGTAAGAACCGTCAGAAGGAATACCCATTGTTACCCATTCGCCGTTTGTGCCAAGAGCCCAATCGCGCATATGGTCGATTGCAGCGTTAGCAGCAGAAGCAGCAGAAGACAAACCACGTGCTTCGATGATCGCAGCACCACGTTTACCAACAGTCGGAAGGAATGTATTTGCATTCCATTCTTGGTCGTTGATCATGTCTTTAACGCTTTCGCCGTTAATTGTTGCAAAACGGTAGTCAGCATACATGGTTGGAGAGTGGTTACCCCAAACTGTAAGATTTTTGATGTCTTTAACCGCTTTACCAGTTTTAGCAGCAATTTGAGATGCAGCACGGTTGTGGTCAAGACGTAACATTGCAGTGAAGTTTTTCGCTGGGAGATCTGGAGCAGATTTCATTGCGATGTAAGCATTCGTGTTTGCAGGGTTACCAACAACTAGAACTTTAACGTCACGGCTCGCAACTTCGTTCAATGCTTGACCTTGACCAATGAAGATTTCACCGTTCACTTTAAGCAGGTCAGCACGTTCCATACCTGGACCACGTGGACGTGAACCAACTAGAAGCGCGTAGTCAGCATCTTTAAATGCAACTTTAGGATCATCAGTACCGATCATGTCTTCTAGTAATGGGAATGCACAATCTTGAAGCTCCATCATTACGCCTTTAAGCGCTTGCTGAGCTTTCTCAAAAGGAACTTCGAGCAATTGCAAAATCACTGGTTGATCTTTACCTAGCATTTCGCCGCTTGCGATACGGAATAATAGGCTGTAACCAATTTGACCTGCAGCGCCAGTAACGGCAACACGAACTGCTTGCTTCATCTAATTATCTCCAATTGAGGATATTCAATGCGATTAAATAGTTAGTATTTAATCTAATAATCGTAAACGCGAAAGATTGTACTCCAATCCTTTGCCAGATGCATATAAAAGAGGACGGATTTCACCTAAAGTCTGATAGGAAATATAAATTAAATCGGCAAAAAAGCTCAGTATGTTCCTTTTATTGTGACAGTTTTTGGGCATGTATTAATAATGTTGGCAGGACAGGATTTGTAATTGCCATTGGGGCGATAACAGACCTTGATCGAGGTAAGCACGCTAGCTGACTGAGTCTGCTGGCAGTTGAATCGCAAGGCATTGCCCGGTAATTGCGGATTAATTTTCAGGAATTTGGCTCGCAATGTATCGACAGAAATCGTGATATTTTCCTGTTCCGTTAGTTCCGCAGGCACTTTAAGACGATCTGCATAATTGATAATCGTCCGGAAATACTGACTGGCATTCATCGGCACGCAGCCACCGATATTGCGCCATAAAATTGTCCGGGTATTGTCATCCGGCATGATCCTGGCCACTACCTTGGACTGCAGTGGTGACAGTTTCGCAGAGCTATTGGTCGTGCAATTTTGTGATGTGGTCTGAGGATATAAGCCGGAGATATTCAGCGAATAACCTTCCAGACATTTTCGCTTCTTGGCATATTCCGGGTACAAGCTACATAAGGCCGGGACCATTTGTACATCCATGACATAGTCTGTTGGTGCAGCAAAGGCTGCCTGACTGCTGGCCAATACTACAAGCGCAACCGATCCAGCCCAGACTCGACGATCCTTCATTATTTTCATGAATAAATCACCATCCCCCAATAATTTTAATTTTATTGTGTATTACGTAATGGTATCAGTTGCATGCGTTTACCCACTGACTGTGCCCCCTGTCCTAACAAGATACCGTAATGCGTGGCATTGGTCATGACATGTTTCACATAATCTCGGGTTTCAAGTAAAGGAATACTTTCAGTATATTGATCTGCGGCAATCCCCTGAAATTCTGGCTGCCAGCGGCGGGCACGGTTTGGGCCAGCATTATAACCTGCCGTTGCCAGCACCGGACTATCGCTGAGCTGACGCTGAATCGTAGATAAATAGAATGTTCCGTAGCGAATATTGGTATTCATATCGGTGAGTGCCGCCGGGTTATAAGCTTCACCCATTTGACGTGCCACCAGCTTGGCCGTGTCCGGCATAATCTGCATCAGACCACCCGCACCTACATGTGAACGTGCCACAGTATTGAAACGGCTTTCCTGACGCATCAACCCGTAGGCCCAGGCTGGATCTATGCCGGCATTACGACTATGGCTGACCACGTAATTCTGATGTGGCATTGGAAAACGATAATTGTAGTTATGTTTGTTCGCGGTACGGTCGGCAGCATAAATGGCCCGATCATGCCAACCCATGTCCATGGCACGCTTTGCCGCAGCCAGCAACAGGTCATCATCTTTCTTCAGATAAGCCTGACGTACTGCCCAGTTCCATTCACGGTTAATGTAGTTCTCTGGGGCGCTGATATTACGTAAAGTGAAAGCACGGCGGAAATGAATATCCTGATTCAAGCGCTGCATAGCCTGATTGGATGGCTGTGCCGGGGTTGGTGTACTCGCGGTCACCTGCCCCAGCTTGTCGCGTGCCAAAAGATTGTGATAGTCATCTCCGATCGCCAGCTTACGATAAATACTTTCTGCTGCCTGCTTGGAAGCACGGTCAGCACGTTGTTCACTAGCACGAGCCAGCCAATATTGCCAGCGATCTTCCTGCTTCTGGTTGACGCTCATGCTGTCAATCGCACGAATCAGGCTTTCCCAGGCACTAAAACGAATCGCCTGACGCGCATAAATCTCGGCTTCTTCCGGGCTAAATGGCAGACCATAGCTGGCATCTAGCGCATTTAACACTTCCCGGTTGAAGTTGTTTTTCATGACTGTGGTACCACCGATATAACCGACAGCACGATATAAGGCGCGTTGTACCTGTACTGGTGTACCTTCCGCGGTCCGCTTGACGATAGACAAAGCTGAGTCCAAATCGCTATCGGCCAGACGTCCCAGCGCATAAATCAGATAGGCATGCTCTGCCGCAGTACTTTTAGGCGCAGACCACAAATAATTAGTGGGATTGGCCTGAATCGAATTCAGTTGTGCCAGAGACAGATTTAGACCAATGCCTTGCGCTGTCGCAATGGCCTGACCTGACTGTCCGGCACGAAGTTGTCCCCAGAGTCGCTGCTGACGGTCTTCTGAGGTCATGAGTGGACTGGATAGCATCATCCGGCCTAAACCAGTACAAGAATCGGGTTGGCTATTGGTGGTTAACCATACTTCTTTAAACTCGGCATAGACCAGTTCATCGCCAGCTTTGGCGCGCACTTGTGCCACTGCACAGGCTTCGGCAGGATCAGCATTGGTTACATAAGGCAATACCGGTTGAGCAGTACTAAAGTCTGCCATTTTTACCTTTTCTTCGACATAGTCTGCTGCCAGCTTTTCAGCCATGGCGGATTGAGGGTAACGCTGGGCAAAACTGATAATCTGACTAACAGGCTGCATGGCAAGATTCTGGTTTAAAATCCAGTATTCCGGATAATAGCCCAAGGCATCATTCTGCATAGACAGACGATATTGCTGTAACAGTTCAGTATTACCTGCATTGGCTGCACGCAAGGCATCATTAAATTGTTCTTCTGCTGCCTGTGTACTCGCTGAACAGATACATGCCACACTTAAAGTAATTAATTTATAGTATTTATACATAGTTTTAGTGTGTTTCAACATCCCTTTGCCTTCTATCATCGATTTTATGCTTTGCCCATGTTGCATATCATAAGAGCTAGTTTGAAGATTATAACCAACTCTATTGTTCAGTTATGTAACCTTATGATTAAGCAATATTAATCTACAGACAATTTTTGCCCATAAATCAATATTTTTCCACAGTTAATTTGGGCTATAAGTTTAAGCGACTTTCCTGCTAAAATATGCGCCTTTCCAAGATTTCAGTCTGTGAATTGAATTTTTATTCACCTGTTTGATGCATCAATCAGGCTGTTCGTTCACTCTTTCAACGTATTACCTTGTAGGAGCCTACATGACGGTTCAAACCTTCATTCCGAATGGTGCCCCAGCTGCCTCAGAAAACACTGTTACCCAGCCAGCGCACACCCCTGTTAGCGATGCTTCAGTCAAGAAACTGTACATCGAAACACAAGGGTGTCAGATGAATGAGTACGACAGTCACCGTATGGCAGACCTGTTAGGCGATTCTCATGGCTATGTGCTGACCACCGATCCTAAAGATGCCGATATTCTACTGATGAATACCTGCTCGATCCGTGAAAAAGCCCAAGAGAAAGTATTCTCCGAGCTAGGCCGCTGGCGTAAGCTTAAAGATAAAAATCCTGATCTGATTATTGGTGTCGGTGGCTGTGTGGCATCTCAGGAAGGCGACAACATCCAGAAACGTGCCAATTATGTCGATATGATTTTTGGTCCACAAACCCTGCACCGTTTGCCGCAAATGCTGGATCAGCATTTTGAGCAGATCGAAAAGCCGAAAAAAGAAAAAATCAAACTGGTGGATATTTCCTTCCCCGATATCGAGAAATTCGACTTTCTGCCAGAACCGCGTGTTGAAGGCTATAAAGCTTTTGTCTCGATCATGGAAGGCTGTTCCAAATACTGTTCTTTCTGCGTGGTGCCGTATACGCGTGGTGAAGAAGTTTCTCGTCCACTGGATGATGTCCTGGCTGAAATTGCAGGTCTGGCAGAAAAAGGCGTGCGTGAAATTTCGCTGTTGGGTCAGAACGTAAATGGCTACCGGGGTGAAACCTTCGAAGGCAATATCTGTACTTTTGCCGATTTGCTGCGTTTGGTTGCAGACATTCCGGGTATTGGCCGTATTCGCTATACCACCTCGCATCCCCTGGAATTTAATGATGACCTGATCCAGTGCTATCGTGACCTGCCACAAATGGTTTCACATCTGCATCTGCCGGTACAAAGCGGTTCCAATGATGTGTTACAAGCGATGAAGCGTAACCACACCATTGATGTCTATATCGAAAAGATTAAAAAGTTACGTGCAGTTCGCCCTGACATGCACCTATCTTCAGATTTTATCATTGGCTTCCCGGGTGAAACAGATGAAAACTTTGAAGAGACTTATCAGTTTATTCAGGATCTGGATTTTGACCATTCTTATAGTTTTATCTATTCAAAACGCCCGGGTACGCCTGCGGCAGAACTGGAAGATACGATTTCTGAAGATGTCAAAAAAGAACGTCTGGCCAAAGTTCAGCAATGGATTAAGCGTTCAAGCATTGACAAGACGGATGCCATGCTCGGGACCATCCAGCGTGTACTGATCGAAAAAGTTTCTGATAAAGATCCGAATATTCTGGTCGGTACGGCGGACAATACCCGTTATGTCAACTTTATTGGTGACCCTGCCTGGGTAGGCCGCTTTGCCGAGATTGAAATTACCGAAATTAAAACTTTGAATTTAGTTTACGGTGAGCTCTTGAATCTTGAGCCTGACGTGGCGTAATGTAGAGCATATAACGCACACTTCATAAGGAACACTCTTGACTGCAGCGATTCGACGTACAGTAGCTTTTCCTGGAATTTCGATGGACCGTATACAAGCCATGTTAGGTGCCTATAACGGCCATTTGAAGCAAATTGAACAACGTTTAGACGTCAAAATCTCCCATCGTGGAGAAAGTTTTATTATTGATGGTGGAATCGATGCCGTTGAGAGAGCCGAAATGCTCTTGCAACGTCTTCATGAAGAATCTGAACATAGTCAGCAGATTAGTGCAGATACTTTACATCTGATGATTCAGGGCAGCCAGACTGACCGTGAACTTCAGCAAGATCTGGACGATCAGGAACATACGGGGCTGGACAATGTCTGGCTGCAAACTCGTAAGGGCCGGATCAATCCGCGTGGTGCCAACCAGAAACGTTATGTACAGCGCATTCTGCAAAGTGATATTTCTTTTGGTATTGGCCCTGCGGGTACAGGTAAAACCTACCTCGCCGTTGCGGCTGCCGTGGACATGCTGGAGCGTAATGAAATTCAGCGGATCTTGCTGGTTCGTCCTGCGGTTGAAGCCGGTGAAAAACTTGGTTTCTTGCCGGGGGATTTAACCCAGAAAATCGATCCGTACTTACGTCCCTTGTATGACGCGCTGTATGAAATGCTCGGCTTTGAAAAAGTGGCCAAACTGATCGAACGCCAGGTGATTGAAGTCGCTCCGCTTGCTTATATGCGTGGCCGTACCCTGAATCATTCTTTCGTGATTCTAGATGAAGCGCAGAACACCACCCCAGAACAGATGAAGATGTTCCTGACCCGTTTAGGTTTTGGCTCACGTGCCGTGATTACGGGCGACGTAACTCAGGTGGATTTACCGCGTGGTCAGCAATCCGGCCTGTCACATGCCTTGCGTGTGATTGATAAAATTCCTGAAATTCATATCACTCGTTTCCATTCGCGTGATGTAGTACGTCATCAACTGGTACAGAAAATTGTTGAAGCCTACGAAGGCTGGGACAGTGAACAGCAGCGTTTAAGTGCTGAAGCACGTGCCGAACGTAAAGCACGTCAGGATGCCTTGATCGCTGAAAATGATGCTGCGGCAGACGCACAGCATTAAGCTTTAAACTTAAGGATTTGTGTTGAAACTTAGTCTTTCCTTACAACAGGACTTTCAGTCACCTGAACTGGTACTGAAACGAGCCTATATTAAAAAAGTTGTAGAAACCACTTTACGTCATATCGGCACTCAAAGTGATTGCGAAATTGGAATTGCCTGTGTTGATAATGACGAAAGTCATAAACTGAATTTGGAATATCGAGGCAAAGACAAACCGACCAATGTCCTGTCTTTCCCAAGTGAACTTCCAGATGAAATGGCGCAGTTTCTGGATGCATTTCCCATTGGTGATCTGGTGATCTGTATTCCTGTAGTACTGGCGGAAGCGCTGGAACAGCAAAAAGTACCATTAACGCATTTCACCCATATGCTGGTACATGGCACTTTACACCTAATGGGCTATGACCATGAAACCTCGGATGAAGATGCTGAAGAAATGGAAGGCATTGAAATCGAGATTCTGGCCAAGCTGGGTTTTGAAAATCCTTATCTAGAACAGAACTAAAATTTGAATATTAAAAAAAGCGGGCCAAGGCTCGCTTTTTTTATTGTTTACCCTCACCCCAACCCTCTCCCATAAGGAGAGGGAGTTTTAATACCTATAGCTCAATGATAGTTCTCCCTCCCTTTGGGAGGGAGTTAGAGGGAGGGTTTACAAATGAATAAATAGTCTAACGCACTTCAAACTCCGCTTCTGCCGGGTCAAAACGCCAGGTACGAATCACTCGCAGTTCGGAAATTTCTTTCATTTTACTGTCGAAAGCACCAAATGGGGCTGCCTTACGCACGGAAGCTTTGGCTGCTTCGTCCAGCATGGCATGTCCCGAACTGTCAATCAGCCGAATGGCACGAATTCCGCCATTCTGGTTCAGGATTACCATCAGCCGCACTTCCCCTGCCAGATTCTGTTGTTTGGCGGCTTCCGGATAGTAGCGGTTACCATAAAATTCCACTTTTTCACGGAACTTTTCCAGATAAGCGGCCGAAACATCCTGCTTGGCCTGAATCCCATCTACAGTTTTAATTTTTTGCTGACGACTGAAATTTTGTTGACGCTGTAAATATTGCGCTTCCAGACTGGCGACCATGGCCGCTTTGGCCTGAAATTGGCTCTGTAATTGCTCCTGCATTTTTTTACGCTGATTTTCTTCCGCCTGCTTTTGCCAGCTCAAGGTGGTCATCAGGACTTTTTCTTCAAAACTGAGTTCCTGTTGCTGTTGCAGCATATCCAGACTTTCTTGCAGTTCTTCGCCTGCATGTTGTTCCATTAACGGCGATGGCATATCACTCGACATGCGATGAGCTTCTCTAAACTGGCCGGAACCCTGCTGATCTGTCTGGGCCAGAAAATCGGCATGTTCAATTTTTTGATCAGTCTGGCGCAAGCTGACCGCGATTTCCTTGGTACTGGTATCCCGATCTTGCGGCATACCAAATTCCAGGGTCAGCACGATCAAATGCATAATGCCTGCGGCAAGCACCGCACTGCTAAACACTGGATCTTTCCACCAAGTTCTGACCAGAGGCATGAGTATCATCGTTTTTTCACATTCGCCCAAACTCAATACTGAGTTCAGCTCCCCAAAAAAGTATTTGAAAGATTAAAAATAAACGGATTCGTCATTTATCTTTTTAAAATGCCAAATCCATCAAATCTTCAACGTTACATAACTAAAACTATAAAAATGGTGCTATTTATTTTGCTAAACTTCAAGCATGAACGCTTGTATTTTTCATACAATTCGACAAGATACATCCCGAGTCAAAAATAAAGTTGCCAGGACGCTTCAGTATGCAAACGCTAATTTCCAATATTTCCAACCGAATCCGCCAAGTGTATCAGAGGGCGGAAGGATTTATTGAAGATGAGCGTGAATTTCCCTTATCGCAAGTCTTCCTGAATGCAACCTTTCAGCGCTTTGTCACAGACAATGTCGATGCATTAAAAGACTTACATGCAGATTTACACGAAGACTGGCTGCGTTTGTATGCAACACTGGATTATAAAGGCCTGATTGTCACTTTATCGGTTGATTTGAAACTGGTACAGATGGAACTAAATAAAACCACCCAGTTGATCGTGTTCGAGCAAATTAGTGATACTCAGCTGATTGAAGCCAAATATCCAAATATGCTGTATAAACTGGGCGTGCGTTTCGGCTTGTTCTTCTATCAACGTATCTTGAATAAAGATCCTTTGGGAATGATTCTGGAAAAACTGGGCGTAATTAAAGTCATCGATGACTTGCTTTATCTAGATTTAAATCGCTGGTTAGGTAAAAGCCGATCTGTCATTGATACCTTGGGCAAAGTTCATGTGAATCACGCAGTACTTCGTGAAGCCGAACTGGTGGTGATTGGTAATGTCAATCTGGCCGCCCTGTTTAGAAAACTTTCCCAAGATCAGGAAGAGAACTGGGATGAAGACGAGATGGATGACAACCGGGTCACCCCCATCAAACAGAAAGATCCTTCTTAAATCATGTCAAACGTAGTTTTTGAACAAAAGTTCCATAAAACTACATGAAATATACATTTTTGGCAGAAATATCCCTTCAATTTCCATATTTTGCCCAAATAATAAAGGGTGCAATAAGTGATATGTTTTGCCCGTTGAACCAATATAGGAAAATAACTGATGGCGAAGACTGTATTCAAAACTTTAGTGATGACCACGGGTCTGAGCAGCGCGATACTGTTCACTGGTATTTCTAGCCAAGCTTTTGCCATGACTCCTTTCCAGGCCAGTTATCAATTTAGCTATAATGGCAAGAATATGGGTTCTGCAACGCGGACTTTAAGCAAATCAGGCAATAACTGGACTTATGTCTTTGCTGCAAAAGCCGGAGGTATTGCCTCTGCAACCGAAACCAGCCGCTTTACTTTTAATAATGGCAAGATCGGCTCAAGCAGTTTCAGTCGCAGCAGTAAAGTGCTGGTGCATAACAACACCATGAGTATTAATTTTAATCCTTCCAGCAAAAGCATCAGTACCAAGAAAGACGATGAAAAACGCTCTTTTGCCTGGAGAGCAGATGTTCTGGATGAGTTGAATGCGGAATTGCAGATCCGTGAAGACTTAAAAAATTCAGGCCTGAAAGCAAATTACTATATCGCTGATGCTAAAGAAGTTGAAGGCCGTAAGTTTATCAAACAGGGTTCAGAGACTATAAGCACCAAATACGGATCCTTTAATACCATTAAAGTGGTGATGAAACACAGCAAACCAGGTCGTGAAACCATTTTCTGGCTGGCACCAAAACTTGACTATCTTCCAGTCAAAGTTTCGCATGTCGACAAGAAAGCCTCCTATGGTTTACTGTTAACTGACTATAAAGGTGCAAGCAACTAAGTTTTTGGCGAATTTCACTTGATTTTTTCCGGGTGCTTTTTACAATACGCTTTTGCTTGAAAAAGCACCTGCTCTTGAGGATTCTCCCGTGCATGCACTAGAACAGAAAATCTTGGCTGAAGGCATCGTCCTCTCTGAAGAAGTTTTGAAAGTAGACTCTTTCTTAAACCATCAGATTGATCCAGTCATGATGCAACTGATTGGTCAAGAATTTGCGCGTCTGTTTAAGGATGCTGGTATTACCAAAATTATTACGATTGAAGCATCAGGTATTGCACCTGCCGTAATGGCCGGCCTAGAGCTTGGCGTACCTGTAATCTTTGCACGTAAATACCAGTCTCTCACCCTGAAAGATGATTTATATCGTTCTAAAGTCTTTTCATTTACCAAACAGGCTGAAAGCACAATCGCGATTTCAAATAAACACATCAGCTCAACCGATAAGGTTTTAGTGATCGATGATTTTCTGGCTAATGGTCAAGCGGCTTTAGGTCTTGCAGACCTGATCCACCAGGCAAATGCAGAAGTAGTCGGTATTGGCATTGTGATTGAAAAATCATTCCAGCCAGGTCGTGACCTGCTGCTTGAAAAAGGCTACCGTGTGGAATCACTGGCACGCGTAAAGTCTTTGAGAAATGGCACAGTTGAATTTGTTCGCGACTAAGCTCGCCAATGAATTTTAAAAGAGCGCTGATGCGCTCTTTTTTTATTGTGTTTTTCTGATGATATAAATTTAAAATATCCAAAACTCGGCTATAGCTCAGCCTAAATTCTTATTTATTCTTCCAGATTTGATCCTAGATAAATGGCTTAATCTTAAGCTCCAGGCTATTCAATTTCTGAAATAAGGAGTGTCAAACAATAAGTAATTTTTTATCCGATGAATAAACAACAATTTATGTGGAGGTTATTATAAAATAAAGAGGCCTAACTATCTGCCAATAGTTAGACCTGTGTTTACCTCAAAAAAAGAGTTTATTTAACAGTCACAGTGATACTACCGCTATTCACAGCACCGATAGCGGTAGTTGTGATGCTGTTGTTAATCGCAGTTTGAGTTCCTTCTGAAATAGCACTTACAGAGGCATCAATAGTACCCGCATTATAAGCAATGTTCGCTACACTATAATTGCTTAAAGTTTCATTGATTTCCTCACTATAGTCAGTACTCAGTGTTGAACTCACAACCTCTGAGATATCTGAACTATTCCCAACCTCTGATAGCTCCTCTAGAGTTTCAGAATTATTAGTTGCACTCGTTACTGCACTGTAGTCGTAGTTACTCGTTTCATCTGATATGTCTGATACCACCTTATTGTAGCTACCCTGTTCAATGCTGATACTACCGGTATTCGCGGCACCAATCGCAGTAGTTTCAATACTACCTTCAATTGAACTAATGGCCTCTGGTGCTTCTCTTGTAGCTTCTGCAATTGCTTCTAGATCGACGCTTGCATCAACATTACCTGTATTTACTGCAAGATTCAAAGCAGAACCATTTTCAACCTGCTGAGAAATAGAATCCAGGGTAGCTATTAAACCTGTATCTACGGTGACGTCAGTAAGTGTTTCATCTCCTTGGGCGTATGCCATACCTGTACCAGACAGAAAGGCGACGGATAAAGCGATTGTCTTGATCGTGTTTTTCATCATTGTTCTTCCTACTTTTGTTTTGAAGTACCTCTCGCTAAGTACTCCTTCTTATAATGGGAGCGAGCCCATTTTTAAATATTTTTAATCACGCTGCGTGCTAGACCAGTAATTTTCGACCACCTCAGGATTGGCCTCCCATAGCGTTGTAGTTTTTTCATCTTCTTGTTCTTTATCAGCCTTTTCTTGAGTATCTTTTTCTTCATTTTTCTCATTTGAAGAAGGTTGACGCTGCTTCTTGCTGATATATTTAATCAAGTCCTGTTTACTCATTTCAGGCTCTGCTTCAGGGTTTTGAATCATCTCGGACTCTTTCTGTTTAGGCGGTTTTGTATCTTTGCTCGGGGAGTTGGTTGACTTATTTTTTTCATTGGATGAGTCTGCCTGGCTTGAGACTGACTCCTGAACAACACTGCTTGAAGCTGTACTATTTTGTTGCTGGTTTTTCTTGTATTTATGCAGAGCGACAGAACTTCGGGTTAAGTTCAATTGACCAAACTCTGGCGGTATCTGCGCACGGCAACTTTCAAATACGGCGGGTGGGACAACCTGACTCAGCAATTCAAAAGTGGCCAGATTCAACATTTGCCGCAAGGCAAAGTTAGTTGCCTCTCGTTCTCCTTTTCCAATCTGAATATTTAAGAGTGTACGACCAGCGAATCTGCCTGCACTTAAGCCATAATCCTGTGCAGCAATTTGCTTCTGCAATGAAACATTGCCCACGACTTTACTGCTGCGGGTATCAGTCAAAGATAAATCCAGACCGACCATAATCCGGGTTTGACTATAATTCGGACCGACACCAGCGATCTGCATGTCAAAACCACCACCCGGAATAAAATCCAGACTGTTAATACTGCCTGTCACATAATAATCAGAAGCCTGGATTTGTCTTGGATCACGAATGCCCCACTTGGCTTCGCTTTCGATAATCCGGGGATCACGCCGGTTCATTAAGCTTACCCCCGCCTGAAACAAGGCAGATTGCACCATATCTCCCGCACCTTGGGTCACCATTTTTCCGCTACCACCATTGGTAACTACATCCTTACCGGTTTGATCCAGAATTGCCCCCACGGAGAAACTCAAATCACTACGTAATTGTCCTTTTAGGCAGGATAAAGCCATATCAAAAGGGGTAAAAATATCGGTAATTGGGGGGCCTTGTACCAGGCTAACTGGCTTCTTGTTTGAGGGCGCTAAACCCGTGCAGCCTGTTAAAAAAGAGCTGAAAAGGACAGTGGCACTCACGAAAGATATATGTCTTTTGGTCGAGGAGAAATTCAACATTGTGATTCTCCTGGTCTGTTACTTAAATTAAGACAGCGCTGAGGATTTTGGTTGGTATTTGAATTGACTGGTGCTTCATTCAGCAATTCACTCGTAATATCAATATTGTTGTCTGCACCCTCTACATTGATATTGTTGGTCGGGGTATTTACCGTCCCGATGGAAGTGGTTGAGGTGCTATGAACGGTGGTTTTACCTAATCCGGAATAATAGTCTGACTCCTTGAGTTCGATCAGATTGGCTTGAACTAGATTCTCATTGGAACGGGCACTGGATGATTTCCAACGCTGAGTCCACTCATCAGAGGTGGCATAAGCGTTACTCAGAAAACATAAACCTAATAAACCCAGATTGATAACTAATATTCTCATAATCTTAATATCCTCTGACTTAAGATATTTATTTAATTTTTCATTTAAGTAAGATTAAATTTATCTGAAAAATATTAAATCACATAAAATTATAAAATGTAAAACTTATCCCTATTCACTTATTTTTTTTGTTTTATTTAAAAATATAAATTATTGTTTTTATTAAATTAATATATATTTGTTTATTATTTGTGATTTGTAAGAAATCATTATATAAATTTTTTTTGAATATAAAATTCATCCAAAAAACTTGATTAAGATAATATATTTTTTATATTATCAATAATCAAAAATTTATCTAATAAAGATTAGAATTATTATACTTTTTATATTTTAAAAGTCGTAAATTTTTATTTTATTAGAACTTCTATTTAATAAGGATAAATGTCACGATTTATTTAAAATATAATTAATCAATTACAATGAAGGTGACTTATAAAGAAACGCCAATATTCAGATGTATTTTGGCTGAAAACTTGAATAGACCTGATAAGAACTCGTTTACATATTTTTCGACTTCCCTTCCTTTTTCATTTCGAATCCAGAAATGGCCTACCTAAGATCGCAATATTTAGACTGATGAGAGAAGAACATTTCTGATGATCTTGAGATTTGCCATTTCCTCAATGACAGGTTAAGAATTGCGTTAATCAACCAAGAAGGCATATATTTACAGCTGAAATACAATGTTTTAGCGTGAACTCAACTAGAATCAAGTGAGTATGCAATGTTTCTGATTTGCGAATTCAAAACTTATCTAGTGTGTTGTTGTATGTTATGAATACGTGCTGATCAGGGCACACATCCTATTCCCGACAAACCTAAAACAAGCACATCTCAATCCTTGATGGAACAATCTATGCAATGTCCTAAATGTGGCTCAGCTGATATCGAACAGCGCGATCATGAACAGAATTTAAAGAAAATTGGCGGCATTCTCATGAGTTCAGCGGGTGCAACTGCAGGGACTGTGGGTGGCGCTGCTTCAGGTGCATCGATTGGCGCTGCAATTGGTACAGTAGCCGGACCTTTAGGTGTGATTGTCGGCGGAACCGTAGGCACTTTTGTCGGTGCAATCAGTGTCGGGATTACCGGCGGTGTGGTCGGTAATTTTCTGGGGAAAAAAGCCGGGGTTTCTGTCGACCGTAATCTGTTTCAGGATTATCAATGTCTGAAATGCAAATACAGATTTAGTCAAAAAGATCAAAAAGATCAAAAAGATCAAAAAGATCAAAAAGATCAAAAAGATCAAAAAGATCAAAAAGATCAAAAAGATCAAAAAGATCAAAAAGATCAAAAAGATCAAAAAGATCAAAAAGATCAAAAAGATCAAAAAGAAGCCTAATAAAATTCAGGAAATGAAGTTCATTCTTCATTTCCTGTGAGTGCTTGTCAGACTCGATTGAGTTTCAGTATCACTTCACCTAAACGCTTGCCTTGTACTTCACACAGAATTTTTTCATCCTGACTCAGGCCCTGATCATGCCGTGGGCCGCTGACATGACTAGCGCCATAAGGCGTACCACCAGTTTTG
The DNA here is from genome assembly GCF_056857555.1 of Acinetobacter sp. L-24. The sequence continues at coordinate 20,443 of NZ_JBSXNI010000040.1, forward strand.
GTATTCGAGAGTGCCGGTGTTGCGTTACTAAGCCCCATGATCATCATGCCATGATGGAACAACGGCGGCAGCATGGTCAGCAAAGTACTTTCCTGTCCGCCATGCATGGAACCTGATGCCGTAAACACGCAAGCCGGTTTACCGTGTAGCGCTCCATTCAGCCACAGACTCGTGGTCTGATCCCAAAAATATTTCATTTCAGAGGCCATATTGCCAAAACGGGTCGGTGAACCAAGCGCCAGGCCGGCACATTGCGCCAGATCGTCCAGAGTACAGTAAATATCCCCTTCCGCCGGAATACTCGGTTCAGCGACTTTTACCATGCTGGATATATTTGGAACTGTCCTGATTTTTACTGCCACGCCTGCCGCTTCAATTCCATTGGCAATCAGATGCGCCATTTCTTTGGTTGAGCCATATTTGCTGTAATATAAAACAAGGACATAAGGTTGCATCATGGTTCTTATTCATTACTTAAAAAAATAAAACTATACGATACTTTGCAAGTTTTTTGGTTAAGCTGATGGTGAAAATTCATGATGATTAAAAAAATTGAGATTGGATGCAGATGATTGTTAAGTATTTAAAGAAATTACCTTTCTATGAAAAACACTGGTTTCAATTTGTTTTATTTGTACTTCGACGCTTTGAAGCAGACCGCTGTCGCGAACAGGCAGGTTCCCTGACCTACACTACCCTGTTTGCGGTGGTGCCGATGCTGACGGTTTTTCTGGTAATTATCTCTTCCATTAAAGCGCTGGAACCTGCGCGGCAGCAATTGCAACAACTGATCTATAGTAATTTTTTACCCAAAACTACAATTGCCTTTGATAAGGCCCTGAATGCCTTTACCGATAAATCCAGCAATCTCACCATCATTGGTATTCTGTTCTTGTTTGTGACGACAGTATTGATGCTCAGCAGTATCGAAACGGTGTTTAACCGCATTTGGCGCGTGACTGAAACGCGGGGCGGAATTATGGGCTTTATGCGTTACTGGACCATCATTTCGCTCGGGCCGATTTTACTCGGCAGTGCATTTGTGATTTCTTCGACCGTGGCATCCATGAGCATTCTCAGCAATAACTTTGCCGGTTATGAGCTTGATGGCGCTTTTGTCCTATGGGCGATTTCCTTTTCTTTGACTGTACTCGGATTTTTCATTTTGAACTGGACCATCCCGAATCGCAGTGTACCGCTTAAATCTGCCTTTATTGCCGGTCTATTTAGTGCCGTGGTGTTTGAGCTGCTGAAAAATCTGTTTGGCTATATCATGTCAAACTTTACCAGCTATGAGATCGTCTATGGTGCCTTCGCCGCCGTGCCGATTTTCCTGCTCTGGATTTATCTGTCGTGGATTATTGTGTTATTGGGGGTTGAAATCAGCTATGCCCTGACGGCGTTTGAATCTGGGCAGGACAATAAACGCCATCCCATCGTCATGCTGCTGGATCTGTTAGAATTATTTTATAAAAAGCAAAAAACCGGTGAAAGCATCAGTGAAGCACAAGCGCTTGAAGTGCTGGGCCGGGATGAAATTGGACGCTGGCCGAGCTATGTCGCCATGTTTGAAAAGCAGAATTTGATCAAACGTACCGATGAAAATGAATATGTGCTGGTTCGTGATCTGGATCAGGTCAGCTTCTGGAATTTTTATCTGCAATTACCCTATCCACTGCCACGCAAAAACCATCTCACCAATGCCCAGACTGATGACATCTGGATGCAAAATTTCTCACCTAGATTACAGGAAACCGATCAATATCTGGAAGAAAAACTCAATTTTCCATTGTCCGAACTGTTCCGACATAAATAAAAAAATCCTCTCGCTTGAGAGGATTTTTTTAACTGATAGCGGTAGATTTCCAGCAGACTATAGCGCCTGCAGTCACCAAACCCGTCCCGATCCAAAAACTGAGTTCGGGTCTGACATCCAGAATCAGCATTGACATGACCGAAGAAAGAATCGGCATAAAATAGGTGGCTAAAATCAGCACCTTGATATTGCCGAACTGCATACTCTGATTCCAGTTACTATAGGCGATGCCAATCAGACTACCCACCACTGCAATTCCCAACCATAGCTTGAATGTGGGCATGATAAAAGGTTCGTTTAATCCTAAATGTAAGAACCATAAGCTAATTACAGCGACCAAAAAGAAAATCGGTACACCATTTTGTCCGCGGCCATAGGTCCTAGTTAGAACGCAGTAGCAAGGCCACAACAAAGCGCCGAGAAAGGCAAAGCCATAGGCCCAAGGATTTTCAGCTAAAGCCTGCATAAACTTCGGCAGATTAGTGATTTCTGGATTGACCACCAGCATCAGTCCCATCACAGCGAGCAGAAAGCCTGGAATCACCCAGAGGCGGGCCTGCAACTGTCGGGCAAAAATCGAAAAAACAATCATCAAGGGTGGCCACAGATAATTGATCATGGCAATCAGCATCACCTGTTCACGATTATCCGACCATGCCACAGCAACCAGAAATAGAATCTCATAAGCCACAAATAAAGCGCCACAACCGAGCAGATAACGCTTGGACATTTGCATGATTTTTGGAAAGCCGGTGAACGCAAAAATCGCCAGACTGCTAAAACTATAAATTAAAGCAATCCCCTGCACTGCACTGGTGGATTCAGTAATCAGTTTCACTACGGCGACCAGACTGGCGCAGATCAGAATAGAAGACAGACCAATCCAGGTCGCTAAATTTACAGACCAGATTTTCATGCTTGCTCTTGAATGCTTTTATTGATATTCGGTTTTTTCAGCCATCCCTGCAAACTCACTAGAATCACACCCAGCATGACCATACAGGTGCCGATAATAAAATTGATTTCGATATGTTCATCCAGAATCAGTATGCCGAACAGCATGCCGAATACAGGGGTCAAAAAGGAAAATACCCCTAGACGCGATGCCAGATAATGCTTCAGCATCCAGAACCAGATCAGATAACTGGCAAAGGAAATCAGCACGGTATGAAAAACCAGACTGGAAATAGACAACACCGTCCATTGAATGGCTGCTTGTCCAGTCAGAACAGCCAGAGGCAATAACAGCATTCCACCTATCAATAATTGATAGAACAAAGTCTGGGTTGCAGGTGCTTCAGCCAGCCGGCTCAGACGTACACTGACTGTGGTGGCTGCCCAGAATACGCCGCCAAGCAAAGCCAGAAAATCTCCCCACAAGGCATCAGTTTGTAAAGTTGATTCTGTCTGTGGACGTAACAGAAAGCTGACTACAATTCCGCTAAAGGCAAGAAATATTCCGCCCCATTGCACAGAAGACAAACGCTCTGCCGGCAATTTCCAGTGTAAACCCAAAGCCACAAAAATCGGCGCGGTATAAAGTAAAACAATCGTATGCGAGGCTGAGGTATAACGCAGTGCCTCACCAATCAGATAGAATTCGGTTGCAAACAACACACCGACTAGTAATCCTGCAGGTAAATAGCGTGCATTCCAGAGTTGACGGCGCACGCTCTGCTGAATCAGGGGATAAACCATCAGCGCAGACAAGGCTGAACGCAAGGCAATTTGCATCAGGGCTGAAATATCATTCGCGGCCCACTTCAGTACCACCTGTTGTAAACCCCACAACATACACAATACAAACATGATGGCAGATGCTTTGGCATCTAATGCCTGACGCTGGCTCACATACGGTCCTGTTGCTCATTTGGAAGGTACACTATAAAAGTGTCAGAAATAAAAGATATACTTCAAAACAGACAAATGATGGTGTTATTCAGGCAATTTCGGTGATGCATAAAAAAATCCAAGCAGATTCAGCTTCGCTCAAGCAACTTCCGACCCATGATCTGATTAAAGCACCTCTGTGGATCAGTTTCAGGGAAGATCCTGCGCAATCTGTTTATCCGCTACATGGCCATGCCTGGGGAGAATTTGTCTATGCTTTTCATGGCGTGATGGAAGTGAATATTAATCATATAAATTATGTGACGCCTTCACCTCACGGCATCTGGCTCCCACCGAATTTAGAGCATCGTGGTCTGAACCGTACCGCAGTTTCTCATGGCACTCTGTATGTGCATGAATCACTTTGTAGCCAACTGCCCACTCAACCGGGCATCCTGCTCAGCGCCCCCTTGGTCACTGCTTTATTTACCCACCTGAAACAACTACATCAGCAAGATCATCCGGGATTCGAGAATTCAGCTGAATATCAGCGTCTGCTACAGGTGCTGCTTGATCAGCTCCAGCAAGCCCAACTGGTCAGCAGTTATCTACCGCATTCAGAACATGCATTGCTGAAACAGATTTTAGATTATTTACATCAGCATCCGGCAGATCAGAGCTCGCTGCAGCAACTGGCCGAACGCGTCAATTTAACCGAGCGGACGCTAGCCCGATACAGCCAGAAAGAATTGGGAATGTCACTACATGAATGGCGGCAACACCTGAAAGTGATGCAGGCCATGTCTTTATTAAATGCAGCGCATAGTGTCGAGAGCATTGCCTTTGATCTGGGCTATGCCAATGCCTCGGCATTTATCAGCATGTTTAAACGCTGGATGGGAAGCACCCCAGATCAGTTTCGCAAGCGTTATACTGTTAATGAATAAAATGATGCATATGAAAAAGGAGCCCATTGGCTCCTTTAATTTAAAATCTTGGTTATTTCACAAAAGTCGTCCAGACATAATCCTGAGACTGCCCCTTCAGCGTCATTTTCAGTTGATCGCCTGAATGCAATGCCGCAACGCCTGCCGGGGTACCGGTCATCACCACATCGCCTTCTTCCAAAGTAAAGACCTGACTGATGTCAGCCAGCAAGGTCGCAATATCAAATATCAATAAAGCGGTATCACCTTTTTGACGTAGCTCATCATTGACTTGCAGTGTGTAATGCACATCTTTCCAGTCAGTGACTACATCGGCGACAGGTACCCAATCCGACAACAGACAAGAGCCATCAAAGGCTTTGGCACGTTCCCAAGGCTGGCCTTTTTTCTTGAGATCATCCTGTAAATCACGCAAAGTTAAGTCCAGACCTAAAGTCACCGCACCCACAGCTTCAAGTGCTTTCACAGGATCGCTTTCTTTGCTTAAAGTCCGGTCAATACGCAAACTCAGTTCACATTCATAATGGCAATTGCCCCATTCCGGATTCCACTCAATGCCTGCTTCGAGCGAACTTAAGGCACTCGGTGGCTTGATAAACAATACCGGACGATCAGGGATCGCATTGCCGAGTTCTTTGGCATGATCGGCATAACTGCGACCCACACAAACGATTTTGGATGGACGTGTGCTCATGATCAAAACTTCCCTTTTCCTTTTATAGATATCTGAATTATTTTTTAAATGTATGCTCGAACATACTCTGTTCAGTGCCGTCCTTAAATGCACGCTTCGGCACAATAACCACGGTACGGTTTTTCAATTCCAGCATATAAGTCAGTTTACCAACAGCAAAATTCTGCACTTCGCTATATGGCACCAGCTTGCTACGATCATTGGTAAAAATTTCCGCATAGTCCTGATACAAATCAATACCCTGTTCGCTTTTACCAAACTGATATTTAACAAACTGGCGTTTAAACATCATCGGCAGGAACCAGTAACGCATGATGCCTTGCAGTATCAGGAAGAATGCACCCAAAGCCACGTAATAACGTCCAACGCCATCAAAGCCCATCGAGAAACCCCAGACGATGATCCCGATACTGACCAGAGGCGTCAGAAAACGTGAAATCTGCTTTTTACCAAACGTTGCCAGGGCAAAACCATCCTGAGATTCTTCTAAAGTCAGAAAATAACGGGTCGATAAAGTCGGTGCTGACTCAGTCATAGCATCACATCAAAAATAAAATCTTGCCCAATACTATACCAAAATATCCATAGCGCTTATGGCCTGTCGCATCAATTACATAACTTTGCTTTGGAAATACGTGCATTTGGTTTTAAATAAACAGCAATTAAAACAAAAAATACGCAACAGGATGTTGAATGAAAGAATTAAAGCAATGCATGCTCATCGGTGTTTGTTTGGCAGTTTCTGTCCCAGCACTGGCCAAGATTATTCCCTGGAATGCCGAAATACCAAGCAGTCTGAGTGCTTATCAAGGCAATGCCCAGCAACTGGCAGAATTAACCGGCGAGCGGATTCTGATTTATGCGCATCCAACCAGTAAAACCCAGCTTCCCACCTTAAACAGTAATGCAGCCAGCAAGACACAGTTTTATAGTGCGGCTGTGGTATTACCGGTAGCTGAAGCTCAGGTCGAAAAATTGCTGCGCCATTATCCGAATTATGTCGGCCTGTTTCCGACCTTAAAGTCGGCCAAAGTGCTGGAGCAGCAGGGTTCGATTCAGCAGGTTAAATATCAGGTTCATATCCCGACCCCGATTCCAGTCTTGAACTTTAAAGAAACCGTAGTGATGCAGCATCATCTGGGTGAAAACAGCATCAGCACCTTAATTATTGATGCGCCAATTCCCTATGGTGCGGGAAAACTGGAATGGTTTGCACTGGGTCCGCATAAAACGCTGGTGACTGTCACCCAATGGGGCGACCTGAATCAGCCCAAAGGCTTTTTATTCAGTAAAATCCTGAATGCGCTGCCTGAAGCCAAACTCGGCATTCCGCCGAGTACCAATGCATTTCTACTGGAAGCACTACAACAGCGCTTTGAAACCGATCATACAGCGGCACTAGCAACTCCAATTCCGCAGATGAGATTCAACCCTCAACAGCTACAAAAAATTGCCCAGATCAGCCAAAAATCTGGCCAACCAGTCAGTTTCATTTTGCCGAACTATCAGATTAAAGAAGGAAAAGCCTCAGAAAATTTAAGATTTAGCAGCACCTATCAATATTTTGCGCATCCGGTCGAAAAATTGCGGCCGTGGTTGGCTGCTGAAGCAACCCAGCAACTTTTCCCCCGGCAGATCAAGAAAGTCGAACTCAATTCGGTCAATACTCAGAATATAGATGCCAACTATAAGGTGTCGGTGGGTTTGGGTGTGATTCAAATTCCATTTAATTTCAAGATGCGTTTTTACCAGCCTGATTCCCTGCAAAACCAGTTTAATGCCAATGGTGGCGACTTGAAGTTTGTAAAAGGTGGCATGCGCTTATTGCCGCAGTCACAAGGTACCTTATTTCAAATTACCAGCAGCATGAAAATTCACGATCAGGCGTCGTTCTTATTAAGAGCCATGCGTAGCATGCCCTATCATGATATTTTACCAGCAGTGGGTGGTAATACCGTTTATGCACTGAAAGTGCAGCAGAAATTAAGATGAGCAGGAAGCAGAGAGTTATTGGTTTTTTATATGAAAAATAGTTAAAAATCACAGACGTAAAAAAACCGCATCAACGTGCGGTTTTTTCAGAATTCTTATCAAGATTGGTGCGCTCAGAGAGATTCGAACTCCCGACCCCTTAGTTCGTAGCCAAGTGCTCTATCCAGCTGAGCTATGAGCGCGACGTCTTGATGGGGTGCATTATACGAGCTTTTTCAGTCTTGTTAAGTGTTTTTTAATAAAATCACAACTGAATGTACAGTAATTAAACGATGTATCAAAATTTATAGTTTTCTGCTGAAAATTTCTGCGGATTTAGAGCTAAAAACACTTAATTAATTCAATCAAGAGGCTTGTATTTTCCAAAAATTCCATCACTACGCAATGGGTCAGCCTTAAGTATTCTTAACCAGGTATTCAGCCAGAATAGAATTCAAATATAAAACGACCATCATCCTTGTACACTTTATCACTCGCCTATTGTTCCAGTCTTTACTTCTCCTGCCCTTTGATAATGCGTAAACACAATACCATTTGAGCTGGCCAGATGATCTATCAATTGAAAAGCGGCGGGTATTGATTCATGGCTAAACAGGCCTTTGCCAACACCGAGTATAATTGGAAAAGTCAGCAGACGAAGTTCGTCCACAAGCTCATATTTGAAAAGTGTCTGTACCACTGCAGCACTACCATACACGCGAATATCCCCCTCTCCCGATGCTTTAAGATTGATTATCTCATCAATGCTTTTCAGAAAAAGGGTATTTTGCCAGTCGGAATGCTCCAGACTAGTAGAAAGAATATATTTATTGACGTCATTGATTCCCGGCCAGTCTTCAGTATGTGTGGGCCAGTAAGATTCAAAAATCTGAAAAGTATGTTTCCCTAAAAGAATATCGGAGGGCTGCATCCATTTTTGTATAATGACATCAAATGCCGGATCAGGTTCCGCATTAAAATACGGCGCCACCCAGCCACCATATTGAAAGCCACCAGATATATCTTCTTCTGGGCCGCCGGGCCCCTGCATCACGCCATCGAGGGTCAAAAACTCCTGGACAATGATTTTTCTCATCACGACTGCCTTTATTTTTATTCACTCGCCTGAGACTTATTTTTAGCATGTAATGTCTGGTGTTTCTGTAAATTTTAGACACAAAAAAACCGCAACATGTGCGGTTAATTGTTCAAGTTGGTGCGCTCAGAGAGATTCGAACTCCCGACCCCTTAGTTCGTAGCCAAGTGCTCTATCCAGCTGAGCTATGAGCGCGTAACTTGTGTGCCTAGGTTGGCAATACGTTTTTTTGCTTAACTTACTTGGTGCGCTCAGAGAGATTCGAACTCCCGACCCCTTAGTTCGTAGCCAAGTGCTCTATCCAGCTGAGCTATGAGCGCGCGACATAAGTAAGCGTGGCGGTGAGAGAGGGATTCGAACCCTCGATACAGTTACCCGTATGCGTCCTTAGCAGGGACGTGGTTTCAGCCACTCACCCATCTCACCGTAACGTGCGGCCATAATACAAATTTCGGCATGGCACTGCAAGCGCAGCATCAAAAAAAAGTGCATATTTTTGCTCGTTTAAATACTTTTTAAGCAATTCCTCGATTTTTCGTGCATTTTGATGGCAAAAAAACTGCATAAATTTCCAGTTATCGAAAATTAACAGAAAATTGAAAACTTAAATGGATTATTGCAATCATTTACGTGCAGTCTGCGCACACATGTTTTATGCTAAACCTATCTCCTAAGATAAATTTAAAGACATGATGAAAAACTGGGTCGATCCTGAAGCAAAAGCTGAAGCCGAACGTTATGACAACCCTATCCCTAGCCGCACGCTCATTTTAGAAACCATCGAAAAGAACAATGCCCAGTCCCATGCAGACCTGGTCGAACATTTTGAAATTGCAGATCAAAAAAGTATTGATGCCCTAAGCCATCGTTTAATTGCGATGGTGCGTGACGGGCAACTGATGAAAGACGGCTACAAGTTTCAGATTGCCGTCGAGCAACCTGAATCCGAAGCGACGGTTTATATCAATTCCCGGGGGATGGGAACTGCCAACATTTCCGGCCAGGACGACTTATTATTGGCTGAGCGTGAACTGCGCCTGGTCTTTAATGGTGACCGCGTTAAAGTGCGTCAGACTTCGGTAGACCGTAAAGGTAAAGCCTGGGGCTATATTACTGAAGTTGTGCAGCATCGTGTCAAACAGATCATTGGTAAAGTGTCAGAATATGATGGTGAATACTTTATCCAGCCAGCCAACCCAAATGCGCATCAGCCAATCACCCTTGAAAAAGAACTGATCGAACATGCCCAGGCTAATCTGGGTGACTCTATTCGTGTGGCGATTGATACCTATCCGACCCGTGAAGAATTCGCGACTGGACATATTGTGCAGTCCATGGCAGACAAGGCCGATACTGAAATCATTATTCCACAAACCATTTTAGAATATGGTTTGCCTTATGAATTCCCGGAAGAAGTGGTTAAAGAAGCCGAGAGCTTTAAAGAGCCAACGGCCAAAGACCGTGAAGGTCGTGTGGATCTACGTGATTTAGCCTTGGTCACCATTGATGGTGAAGATGCACGTGACTTTGATGATGCCGTTTATGCCGAAAAACGTCCGGGTGGTGGCTATCGTGTGGTCGTGGCCATTGCCGATGTCAGCCATTATGTACGTCCAGGCAAACCGCTAGATGATGAAGCGCAGGAACGCGGGACGTCAGTCTACTTCCCGCACTTCGTTTTACCGATGCTGCCTGAAGCATTGTCGAATGGCCTGTGTTCGTTAAATCCGAACGTTGACCGCCTATGTATGGTCTGTGATTTAAAACTGTCACGTGCTGGCCGAGTCACCGGTTTTGAGTTCTATCCGTCTGTCATGCATTCCAAGGCACGTTTGACCTATGATCAGGTCGCACAGTATCTGGAAGGTGACAGCCAGGCGATTACCGAAGATCGCGAAGTTCGCAAGTCGATCAACACCCTGTTCCAACTTTATCAAGTTCTTAAAAGTTTACGTGCTGAACGCCATGCCATGGAATTTGAAACTGTTGAAACTTACATGACCTTCGACGAACTGGGCGGAATTAAAGAAATTCTTCCACGCAGCCGTAATGATGCGCATAAGCTGATTGAAGAGTGTATGTTGCTGGCCAACGTGGCAGCCGCAGAATATGCATTGAAAAATGAAATGCCAATGTTGTACCGTGTGCATGAGCCACCAGAGTTCTCACGTATCCAGAAAGTCCGTGACTTCGTCAAGCTGCTGGGTTTGAATTTCCCGGAACAGCCGACTCAGAAAGATTATCAGGCGGTGATTGAAGCGACCAAAGAACGGATTGATGCACCAAGTATTCATGCGGTGTTATTACGCTCCATGATGCAGGCTTATTATGGCGCGAGTAATGCAGGCCATTATGGTCTGGCTTATGAAGCCTATACACATTTCACTTCACCAATTCGCCGTTATCCGGATTTGTTATTGCATCGCGCAATCAAAGCGCATTTAAATAACAAGCCATCTCCACTTTCAGGGGGTGCTTTAGATGAAGCTGGTGACCATTTCTCAGCGACAGAACGTCGTGCAGATGAAGCATCACGTTCGGTGACGACCTGGTTGAAATGCCATTATATGCAGCAGCATCTGGGCGAAGAATTTATCGGTATCATCAGTGCGACGGCAGAATTCGGCCTGTTTGTAACGTTAAAAGACCTGTATGTCGATGGTATGGTGCATGTCAGCCAGCTAGGCGACGACTTCTTCGTCTTTGATCAAAGCAGCCAGAATCTGATCGGCCAGAACCGTGGTCAGGTCTTTGGGCTGGGCGATGAAGTCAAAATCAAGGTTGCCGGTGTAAATCTGGAAGAGCGCAAGATCGACTTTGAACTGGTGCAACAACTCAGCCATGCTGGCCGTGCAGTTCGTGCCCGTGCACCACGCGTAAGTGAGAAAAAACCAGTATCACGTCCAGCCGCGACAGAAGAAGTGTTCGGCAACAATGAACGTGAATCTAAATCCAACCTGAGCGCCGATGGAGAACAGCCCATACGACGCAAAAAAGGAAAAGGAAAACCCAGCTCTTACAGTAAAAAGTCTGCTAAACCATCTGCAGGAAAGTCTGAAGCAAAGGTTAAAGATAAAGTAAAGAAAAAGGCCAAGGTCAAAAAGAAAAAGTCGAATGCAAAAGCCAAGACTGAATAATTTTTGATGGTTTAAAAAGAGCGCTACGGCGCTCTTTTTTCTTTTAAACCTTATCCAGAATAAATACGATTAGAGTAAAAATACTTACCGCATCGAATCATCAACTTAGATCAGTCTGATCAGGTACCTTCCCTATTTCTAAACAAAACTGACAGGAAAACTGCCTCCTATTTTGATCTACACTCAAGCAGTGAAATTCAAAGATCTGCAAAGACATATTTCCTATTTCTTTGAAACAGACTATGGAATTCTGCCTATTCTTAAACTATCTGTTTCGGAGTTTCAGCGAGCAACACCAATCAGTTGAACTATAACTCAACATTAGTAAAAGTAGCTTGGACATCATTGTGAACGAGATTGAATAAATCTCGATACCTCCTGCTTCAGAATAAATCACCGGTCAAGCTTGATTTCTCGATCAAGAAGCCTTACTTCTAGAACTAACACTGAAAATTAATTTGGCAGACCGACATGACTTTAGAAAAGGCAACTTTGCCTGTTCCGCAATTTGATCAGATTACGCTGGCTGAGCTAAAACAAAAGATTGAAAGCTGTATTGCTGAGGGGCAAAAGTTCCTAAATGAACTCACCGAAACACCTACTTCAGTACAGGAGCAGCTGACTACACTGGAACATGTCGACACGCTTGAAAACAATATGAGTGAGTCTTGGGGCATCCTGTCGCATTTAAATGCCGTGATGAACAATGCCGAAACCCGTGATGTCTATCAAGCACTTTTACCGGGTCTTAGCGAATATTATACGCAACTGGGTCAACATACGGCGCTCTATCAGACCTATCAGCATATTTATGATGCGTCGATTTATAATGAACTGCCGGCAGCGCAGCGAAGCGCCATTAAACTGGCCTTACGTGACTTCAAACTGTCTGGGGTGGCGTTAGAGGGTGAAGCGAAAAAACGTTATGCGGAAATTTCGGCACGTCTGTCCCAATTATCTTCCGACTTCTCCAACCATGTGCTAGATGCGACTCAGGCCTATTTCAGACCGCTAAATGAAGATGAGTTAGCGGGTCTATCTACCAGTAATATTGAGCTGTTAAAACAATATGGTCAGCAACGTGAACTGGATCAACCGGTGGCTACGCTGGATTTCCCGTCTTATCTGGCGATCATGACCCATTCAGAAAATCGTCCTCTGCGTGAAGAACTCTATAAAGCTTATACTACCCGCGCGTCAGATCAGGCTGAACAGAGCGAGTTTGACAATACTGCATTGATCGAAGAAATCCTCAGTCTGCGTCTGGAAATGGCAAAACTGCTTGGCTTTAATAATTATGCGGAATTGTCCTTAGCCAGTAAAATGGCACCGAGTGTAGAGGCAGTAGACGAATTTTTGCGTGATCTGGCAGAGCATGCCCGCGCACCAGCAGAACAGGAAATTGCTGAACTGAAAGCGATTGCTGCTGAAGATGGCATCCGTGACCTACAACCGTGGGACAGTGGCTATTATTCTGAAAAGCTGAAAATGCAGCAATTTAATTTGTCACAGGAAGCGCTTAAACCTTACTTCCCTGCACCGAAAATCCTGCAAGGCCTGTTCAGTATTGTTAATCGTCTGTATGGCATTCAGGTGATTGAACGTGAAGCGCCTGTATGGCATCCGGATGCACGTTATTTTGAATTAGAAGATCAGGGTCAGGTGATTGGCGGTTTCTATTTTGATCTATATGCACGTCAGGGCAAACGTGGCGGTGCATGGATGAGCGGTTTCCGTTCCCGTATGCAGACCAGTGATGGCTTGCAAAAACCGATTTGTTATATGGTCGGTAACTTTACTCCACCCGTCGGTAATCGCCCTGCACTGCTGACTCATGATGAAGTGATTACCCTGTTCCATGAATTTGGTCATGGCCTGCATCATATGCTGACAGAAGTGGACAATATTGCGGTAGCAGGTACCCATGGCGTGGCGTGGGATGCCGTTGAGCTGCCAAGCCAGTTTATGGAATTCTGGGCATGGGATCAGGAAAGTCTAGATCTGCTCAGCGAGCACATCGAAACCCAAGAATCCTTGCCGGCTGAACTGCTCAAGGCCCTGCTCGATGCACGTTTCTTCCAGTCTGGCATGCAAACCCTGCGTCAGCTTGAATTTGCCCTGTTTGACCTGAGTATTCACCGAGCCAATCCGGCTTTAAATGCAACACAGGTTCAGGCTACTCTGAATGAGATTCGTGAAAAGTATGCGGTCCTACCGACCACCGACTATAACCGTTTCCAGCACAGCTTCAGTCACATTTTTGCCGGTGGTTATGCAGCAGGATATTATTCCTATAAATGGGCCGAAGTTTTGGCCAGTGATGCCTTTGACCGCTTTGAAGATGAAGGTATTTTTAATACCACTACCGGAAAGCAGTTTCGGGAAAATATCCTCGCAGTTGGCGGAAAAGACACAGCACTTGACGCATTTATCAATTTCCGCGGACGCGAGCCAAAAATAGATGCGTTGCTGCGTCATCAAGGTTGGACGAACCCCTCTAAAAACGCTTAAACTAGCTTTTTAAGTTGATCACAAGGTGAGTATGATGACCATTAAACGTCGTTTCATTGCAGGCGCAAAATGTCCAAAATGTCAGGCGTTAGATCGCGTCGTCATGCTGACCTCTGGTGAAGATGAATGGATCGAATGTATTGAATGTGGTTATGAAGAAAATCGTCCCACACATGTTGATCAACCAGAAACACCAGCTGTTCCAGATGAAGTTGGCGTGATTCAGTTTAAACCTCGTTCAGTAAAATAAAAATCAAGGTTCAAGCTATGTCAGTAGAACAAAGAAATAACCCCAAACTTTTAATGGGGATTATGGGGGCTTTAGTTACTGTCGTTGCATTGGTATTGCTATATCAGTGGTTGAATGCCTCTTCCGGTGAAGCGGAACGCATACATCAGGAAGATATCGCGGCTGTTCCGGCAGCAAAACCTGCGGCGAAAACTGAAGAAGATACGGCGGCAGCGAAAGCACCTGAGACGATCGAAGCTAAAGCACTGGTATCAGATGAGCTGTTAGATGCACCAGTGCCGGAGAATGCCAGTTTGGCCAAAGAAGAAGTGGCTAAATTAGATGACATCCAAGTTCAGCTCAATGAACAAAAAGCCACACTGGATGCGCAGCATAGCGATGCCGACCAGTTGATCCAACTGAAAGAGGAACAGATCAAGTTACTTGAAGCACAACTTGCTCAAAGCCAGTAAATCTCGACAGCATTTCAGCTAGAATATCGTCAGATCTTCTAGCTCAGTTGTTTCCATGTCTGCCCCAGCCGCTCCGCATCTGCTTAAAGCCATTCTGTTACTGACCTGCTCTGCTTTTCTCTTTTCAGTCATGGGCGTCTGTATCCGTTATGCCTCAACAACAGTTGATAATGCTACCGTGGTTTTCTTTCGCAATTTTGTTGGGCTGTTTATTTTCCTGCCTTTCATTTTCAATAAAGGCATTGGTTTTTTCAAAACTGAAAAACTATGGATGCACACTTGGCGCGCAGTGGTCGGCCTGACTGCCATGTACGGCTTTTTCTATGCCATCGCGCATTTAAAACTCTCCAATGCCATGGTCTTTACCTACTCTTCCCCGATTTTTATTCCTTTGATTGCCTGGCTATTTCTCAAGGAAAAAATCACCACAAGCATGTTAGCCGCAGCTCTGATTGGTTTCATCGGCGTACTCTGTGTCGCCAAACCAGATTCGGGTCTAATTAACCTGATGTCGGTCATTGGCTTGAGTGCCAGCTTTCTGGCGGCGGTGGCCTTTGTCACGGTTCGGGCACTGACTAAAACTGAGTCTCCGGAAAAAATCGTGTTTTATTTCTGCTTTATTGGCACCCTGATTTCAGTGATTCCGATGTTCTGGCTATGGCGACCTTATACCCTGACAGAACTCAGCTATCTGATTACTGCCGGCATCCTGGCCAATTTCAGCCAATTGTTTATGTCAAATGCCTACAAGCTGGCTCCGGCAGGATAGATTGGACCGGTCAACTATGTGGCGATTTTCTTTGCCGGCATGTGGGGCTTTCTGTTCTGGCAGGAAGTTCCGGACCTTTATAGCCTGATTGGGCTGGGGCTGATTTTCTGTGCGATTCTACTGTGTAGTCCAATTCTGCAAAAACGCCTGAATTCATCCAAAATTTGATTAACGAATTTAAATCAAATAAATAAAAAAGCACCCGAAAGTGCTTTTTTATTGCTTTTTTCTTATTGATACCAGCCGAACAGCTTAAAGATATAAGGCACATAGGCAATGATCAGCATCGCAGGCAGCAATACTATCACTGGTAAAATCCAGCGTTCATAACGGTAGTAGAAAGACAAGTGTCGTACTTCTGCATCCGCCTCGGCCACTTCGGCATCGCCAATCGACTGTCTGGCCAGCAGATGATTTAGCGCAACCGGTGGCGTCACATAACCCAGCTCAAAACCAATCAGGGTAATCATCCAGAAATGTACTGGATGAATGCCGTATTGATAGGCCACTGGAGCCACGGTCGCCGAGATCAGAATCACCGCGCCAAATGGATCCATGATCATCCCGACAAAAATCATCAAGCCGACAATCAGGGAAATCACCAGAATGGTACTGCTGATGTCGGTCGGGAAGGCTTCCATAATTTCAATACGTTCCAGCAAGCCACCCACACTCACCGAAAGTGCCATCAGAATGACCAAGGCACCAATATGGCCCACCGTCTCACTGGTCGAAATATGCATAGACTTCCAGAAACCGACATTACGCAAAATTTCAGTCGCTTTTGAACGCTGCACAGTATGATCAACAGCCAATTCTTTGCCTGGTTGTTCACTATGTTCAGCCTCACGATATTCTGCATTGGCTGCGGCACCGGCTGTCGCCAGTTCAGGTGCCGATCTTGAGTTTAAAGTTGCGGTCAAAGTTTCATCCCAATGCCCCACTGCCGGCAACGGCGCAGGTTCATGACGCAACTTGTCGAACAAGACAATCATCAGCAGAATGACTGGCATCATCACTGGTGCGGTAAATTCATTCAGGTCAGTCGACAAGGCATATTTATAGAATAACCAGATCAGAATGAAAATCACGATATATGGAATAATCGCAATGAAGGCGCGACCGGATTGAGGAGCAGCCACAATAGGTGCAGCAATCCGGAATTTGTTTTCTGCAAAGAACAGGGAAATTACCAGGAATAAAGTCGAACTGAGCAGGAAGACATAAATCCCGTAGTGATAGAGTAAGTCGGTGGTCACTTCTTTATTCAGTGATGCCACCACGACAATCAGCAAGCAAGGACGTAAAACCACGCCCAGTGAACCAGACATTGCAGTGGCGGCCAATGCAAACTGACGGCGTCCGCCCGCATTCCAGACTTCCTTGTAAATAATCGCACCTGCGGCAATTACGAAAATCCCTGATGCTCCGGTATAGGCGGTCGGTAATGCAGCTGCCAGCAAGATTAACCAGGTCAGGGTTTCAGGGGCCAGATTCCATGGACGCAGAATATTCAGGAACATGTCCACGACACGGGTCTGTTTCAGCAACATACCGACCCAGATAAACAAGGCCAAATTCAGAAAGATACTAGAAAACTCCACCAATTGACCGAGGTAAATCCCCTGTCCCATTGGATAGTCCATAAAGAAAGTGAAGTTTATCCCGGTAGTAATGGCCATATAGGCATATAGCGGTACACTCAGAAAGGCCAGACCAAAACTGCCACCCTCACGTGTTGGTTTTGGTTGTTTGATCACCTGATACAAGCTGATCAGGGTGAGTGCGCTGAACAGAATCATCCACAACCAGTAGATGTATTTCATCTCCCCCATCGGCACGCCCGAGTTCAATACGGACTGATATTGGCTATAGGATGAAAATGCCAGGAAAGCATTAGCGACCAGCATGGCGACCGAATAAACTTTAAAGTCGATACGCGTGCTCGGGCTACGCAAGCCAATATGATGGGTTTTTAGAGTGGCACTGATCGCAGCAAAGACCACCATGATGACCAGAAGCAAAGCCCGGTTTTCCGTACCAAACTTGAAGATGCCAAAGAAAGAAGTTTCAAAGGTCCGATAAGCCCGAATACTTGGATGTGCTTGCACATGTTGAATGGCTTTATCATAAAACAGGTAGGATTCTTCACAGACCTGCTGTGCCTGTAACACCGCAGCACGGACATCCGCTTCCGAACGCACCCCGAAGAAGTCGGCATAATCATCGGCTGCATCGGCTTTTATCTGCTGCTGAACGCGTTGATCGACATTAATATTGCGTTCACATTGTGGACGCGTCGGCTCAGCCCTTAAAAATGAATATTGCATTCCTGTTGCCGGATCGCCGTAAATACGCTCCCCCATACGCAGCAACTGGCCGTGAATCATTTCCCCGGTGCCAATAATCAAAGTGAGCAAAAGTAAAACCAGCACGACGAAGGTCGAGATCCACTCTGTCCATATATAACGCAACAGACCTAATCCTGATCTGTTTTGATCATTATTTTGCATGTGTATTCCTATTTTTATTTTAGCGGCCTGATGCTTGGTCTAGGACGCTGATCTTCCCTTCTGCCTAGAAAATTCCTTTTCAAAGGTCAGGATCTTTATTCTATGTTTTGACTTTGCATGAAAATTGGCACAATAAAAATGACAATTTATATTTTCTTTTTGTATTTTCTGCCAAGTAAATTATTTATCTCTGCACTTTAATTATCCCGAAAATAATTGCTCACAATATAGATCAGCGCCAGAATCACGCCCCAAATCACCCCAAGTAAATGTGCCTCAACCAAAACCGGACTACCGATCAGCTGCGCCATTCCGACATTGCCAATGGTGTTTTCCCAGACCAGTTTGGCAAAAATCAAAAATAATACCAGCGCCGCAAAGCCGCGTTCCCGCTTATACAGCAAATGTACACAGGCTACGGCGACATAGGCACCATGCAGCACGCCCGACAGGCCAGCATAGGCTTCAATATTGGGTAAGAAAAAATAAAAGCTTAAACTGATCAACGGTGGCAAGATCAGCAAAATGGCACAGAAATGCCAGACGGTAGCGCGTGGAAAAATGAAAGGTAAACAGATAAAGGCGAGAATGTTTAGAAAGTAATGAATCCAGCTCACATGTACCCAGTGCGCTGTCCAGAGTCGCCAGAATTCACCCAGCAGACTCTCTTGCCAGTAGATAAAATGATCCTGAAAAATTTGCAGACATGCAGAGAGAGAGACAAAAGCCGCTAGAAAAATAATTTTTCGTCGAAAATGTTGATCTAGCATCGGCCTGTTGTCCTCCCTGACCATCTAATTTGACTTCATCCCTGAAGCTTCATGCATAGTATCTGCATTACAGATCCGCACTGAACAGATCATCGAGCTCGGAAGAACTGTCGGATTCATCCCAGAAACGTTGCATGCCATCATCGCCACTACGTATACCAGTATTTTCTGTCCAGTAACGATCTGATATGCCACTGACCATAATCGCGGCCATGCTGTCAATCAGCTTGAATTGCGGATTTACCGGTTTTTCCTCCGTACGGGCCTGAGCAAAGGTTTTCAAGGCATCCCGAACTTTGGCATCATCGCCACTGGCCTGAGCCGCTACGGCATACAAGGCATGAGATAAACGTACACCTTTTTGCTCACCAATTTGTGTAGATTGTTTTAATGTTTGGTAAGGGTCAGGCTTGCCTTCCCCTGCGCCTGGCAACAAAGTCCAGATCACCGCACGGGTGGCATTCGGCGCACCCCAGAATTTCGCGTTATCCAGACACACCATGCCACGCTCGACCACGGCAGCAATATCTTTCGGTACATGCACTGCACCACCCGAGTTAATATCATTGGTCATGGCCTGCAAGCCACTGAGCATACCCAACAGATAAACCGTTTGCTCGATATCACTGTTCATGCGTGGGCATTCTTCACCCAGGGCTTTTTGGTATTTCTTTTCATAACGGCTCTGGAACAGTTGATAACCGGTATATTGACGCTGTGCTGCCAGTGCCGCCCAGCGCTTCTGCTCGATTCGGGCATCTTGAGCTTCTGCCACCTGATTGGTTTTTGAAGCACGTAAATAGCGTAACTCGGCTTCCAGCGCTTTTTGCTCGGCACAAATACCGGCAGCCGAATACATCAGCACGGCCACCCGTGTTGGATCCGCCCCCATTTCTTTGGTCGCCATAATGGCCGGCGTTAAAGAATTCCCTGAATTACACACCATTTCAGCATCATCCATCGCTAAAATCGGCGGTACAATATGGTTTTCGGTGAAACCCAGTGCAACATTGGCACCGGTTTTAATGACCTGAGAACACCCCGTCAAAACTGTTGTTGTTATTGCAATGGTCGCCATACCTTGGCATATTTTACGGACGTCTGACATTTTCCTGTCCTCTATAATTGTGATTATGTCCATCTTTCTGCTAAAGATATCAGAAGCATTTTGTGAATAAAAGAGTATTTACTCTAATTTAGACGAGACACTTTGCCATTAAATAGCCGCGCTGCAATTGACTGTATTTAGAAGAATACCAAATTTTGGGCAAAAAAAAGTAGCATTGCGACGGTTCAGCACATGCTACTTATTAACTGTACAAGCAGAAAAATAATAAACCCTGCTTGATTAAGATGAAAATTTATCCTTCAACACTGTCCCGAGTCGTCCGATCACCAGCGTTAAAACAATCGCTACGATCAGAAACATCCATACTGGAAATTCCATTAAGGTCTCCCGTAGTTGCTGTTGGGGAGTTAAATGTACAGGCTAAAAATAAAACATAGGGAATAAATTGTCAGACAATTTCTCTAAGTCATGGATTAACCTTGATTTCTGTCTGACAATAAAAATAGGAATTTGGTCTAAATATTTGTTTTATTAGCATTTTAATTAAATCATTAAAATGCGTTTGTTTTACAACTAAATTAATTTAGTCAATAATTTTAAGGATTTCCATTGTTTGAAGGGCAATTGATCACACCAGATCAATAAAGGTCGCGCCTTGGCATGCTGAAAATACACCACAATATACGCCTGATGATCAATTACGTGACTAATACATACCCGACGGGTCGGTCGTGCTTTGGTAGTCAATGACCATTCACGTCCATCCAGATATTCAAACTGCTCAATCTGTGGTGTCTTGCGGTAAAACAGCTGATAAATCACCAAGCCTATGACAGCGCACACTGCCCAAAGTGCAATCGGCAATAACTGATACAACAGATACATCAGCAGTGCAAAAATAAAAAGCTGAAACGCCAATGCACAGAGACTGCGTTTCAGCTTAAAGCAACGATTATCCATGAACGTAAAATTTAAGCTTCTTGATAAAATCTTTTAGTTCAGGACGCGGCGGCTCAGACACTTCCATAAACCAGTCCAGCAAATCCGGGTCTTCCTGCTCAACCAGCTCTGCAAACATCTGTTTTTCGAAAGGCTCAGCATTCAGGTAATGGTTTTTTACGTAGGGATCAAAATATACATCCAGTTCTTTTAGACCACGACGCGCACGATAAATCACTTTGCGCTCTTCTAAGCTGATGTCATCAGTCATCGAATTTCCCCAACTCGTTATAAACCCGAATAGTTTACCTGAAGCGCTGGCTGAATTTCGAGGGATTTCATAGAAATGACCAAAAGCATCAGCAGATTGAAGTCATTTGAACATTCCGCTCATTGCTGCTGATCTTGGCATGGCCTAAGTTAAACCAAACAGATCAAAATAAGGAATAACAAGATGCAATCTGCAGCCATTCGCCCACTCGCTCCGATGCTGCCGCGCCAACTCTTTACTGCCGAACATGAGGCTTTTCGCGAGACGGTACGTAAATTTTATGAGAAAGAAGTCATTCCACATACCGAGCGTTATGAAAGCCAGCAGCATGTAGATCGAGAGCTGTGGAATAAAGCCGGTGAGCTTGGATTGCTCTGCGCTACCATGCCTGAGGAATATGGCGGCTCTGGCGTAAACCGGTTGTATAGCATGATTTTGATTGAGGAACAGGCCTATGCCGGAGATTCAGCGACTGGGTTTTCGCTACATTCGGATATCGTCGCCAATTATCTGCTGAACTTTGGCAGTGAAGCTCAAAAACAGCAATGGCTGCCGAAAATGGCGTCTGGAGAGGTCGTCACCGCAATCGCCATGACCGAACCGGGAACTGGCTCTGACCTGCAAGCAGTGCGGACATCTGCTGTATTGGATGGCGACGACTATGTGATTAATGGTTCCAAGATTTTTATTACCAATGGCTATCTTTGCGATATGACGATTGTGGTATGTAAAACGGGCAATAATGACAAAGGTTCGGCCAATCTGTCATTGATTATAGTCGAAGCCGACCAAGCTGGATTTAGTAAAGGCAAGCCGCTGAATAAAATTGGCATGAAAGGTCAAGATACCTGTGAACTGTTCTTTGACAATGTTCGGGTTCCGAAAGAAAACCTGCTCGGTCCGGAAGGCATGGGTTTCATGATGCTAATGAAAGAACTAGCTTGGGAACGCCTGATTGTAGCGATTATCTGTCAGGCAGGTGCTGAAGCCGCTTTTGCCCACACAGTAAAATATACCAAGGAACGTCAGGCTTTTGGCAAGAGCATCAGCCATTTTCAAAATACCCGCTTTAAACTGGCAGAACTACGTACCGAGATCGATGTGTGCCGCGCTTATCTGGATCGCTGTATGCAGCTGCAACTCAAGCACGAATTAGGCGTAGATGCCGCTGCTGCGGCCAAATACAAGATTTCAGAAATGTACAGCAAAGTCGTAGATGAATGTCTGCAACTGCATGGTGGTTATGGTTATATGCTGGAATATCCAATTGCCCGGGCTTATATCGACAACCGTGCCAACCGGATTTATGCGGGTACCAATGAAATTATGAAAGAACTCATCGCCCGTTCAATTTAAAATGGATGCATAAAAAAGGAGTCTCTCAGGACTCCTTTTTCTGTATGCAAAAATATAAATTTAAGAGACCAAACGCGGTTTATGCTTTAAAGCATTGCTGTTTTTTCTAAATTTCAGCACCCCATCTTCAAACGAAGCCTGCTTGAGTTCCTTGCGGTCTGCCAGATAATTATTGCTGACTTTCCATGGAGCATGTTTACCCTGCTTTGGCATCACGTCTGCAGCTCGGGCAATATAACCCGAACTAAGACTACCCATGACGGTATCCTGAAGCAATTCACTCTGATCTCCCTGAGCAATCACCTGCGCATAACCTTGCTGATCCATATAGTTCAGCAGACGGCAAATATACTCAGCTGCAATGTCGACTTTAAGCGTCCAGGAGGCATTGATATAGCCAATAATCAGCGCCATATTCGGTATATCACTGACCATGATGCCTCTATACAACATATGCTGTGAGGTATCGATAGGCTGACCATCCATCGTCGCCTGAATCCCGCCAAGAATTTGAATATTCAGACCGGTGGCAGAGACGATAATATCAGCATCCAGATGTTGACCTGATTTCAGCTGAATTCCCGTTTCGGTAAAGGTTTCTATCTGATCCGTTGCAACTGATGCCTGCCCTTCACGTAAAATTTTAAACAGATCCCCATCTGGCACCACACACAGACGCTGATCCCAAGGTTCATAATTCGGGGTAAAGTGCTTCATGTCCACTTTACCTTTTAGCTGAAGTTGCACCGATTTAAGCAAAAGCGATTTTAATAATTTTGGCTGTTTCTGTGCCAAAGCATAAATCCCGCGCTGCATGCCGATATTACGCGCACGTGTCAGCTTGTAAGCGACCTCCTCGGGCAGATATTTACGCATTTTTGAATAAATAAAATCGACCGAGGGTACAGAAGCAATATAAGTTGGGGAACGTTGCAACATGGTGACATGCCCTGCTCCACCTTTCACCATCGCAGGAACCAAGGTAATCGCGGTCGCACCACTGCCAATGATGACCACTTTTTTGCCTTTATAGTTTAAATTTTCCGGCCAATGTTGCGGATGAATAAATTTACCTTTGAATGCATCTTGATTTGGAAACTCCGGCTGAAAACCCTGATCATAATTATAATAACCGGTACAACCGAGTACAAAGTTGGCGATCCAGATCTGCTTCTTACCGTGTGCATCCTCGATCTCTACTGACCATTTGCAGGTTGTAGAATCATAATTGGCACTTAAGACCCGATGCTGAAAATGGATTTTCGGCTGTAGCTTAAACTCATCCACCACTTCAGTCAGATAATTTTTGATGGATGCGCCATCGGCAAGCACGCTTTCTTTCTTCCAGGGTTTGAAATTAAAACCAAAAGTCGACATATCCGAATCAGAACGGATTCCCGGATATTTAAACAGGTCCCAAGTTCCACCAATACTTTCACGGCGTTCAATAATCTCAAAAGAGCGTTGCGGACAATGTTTAGAAAGATGCGCTGCCAGACCAATCCCCGAGATCCCCGCACCCACGATTAAAATATCTACCTGCTTTTCCATCTTGTTCTTTTACCTAAGCGATGCTATCTGTTTTTATTAAATCACAAAACTGACAATACACAATGTCAAGTTCATTAAAAAGCCACTATTTTTTTATCTTTTGAGGCCAGATCAGTTATCTGAAACTCAATCACTTTAAATTAAAATATACAGGCATTAAAAAAGGCCGGTTTATTCAACCGACCTTTTCGAACAACTTGCGTTATTCTTCACGAAATTAGTTAACTTCGCGATCTACTAGCTCAACGTAAGCCATCGGTGCAGCATCACCTGCACGGAAGCCCGCTTTAAGAACACGTAGATAACCGCCGTTACGCTCTTTGTAACGAGGGCCAAGAACGGTAAATAATTTACCAACAGTTGCTGCTGAACGAGTACGAGCAAACGCCAAACGACGGTTTGCTACTGTATCGTTTTTAGCTAAAGTGATTAAAGGCTCAGCTACACGACGTAACTCTTTTGCTTTAGGCACAGTTGTTTTGATCAACTCGTGCTCGAACAAAGAGTTAGCCATGTTTTGGAACATCGCTTTACGATGACTGCTTGTACGGCCTAATTTCACACCACTATTACGATGACGCATGGTGATAGTCCTACTTAATTAACGGCTACGATAGGCGAAACGATCGTCCATACGGAGACTAGCCGGTGGCCAGTTCTCTAAACGCATGCCGAGTTGTAAGCCTTTAGAAGCCAGAACATCTTTGATCTCAGTAAGCGATTTTTTACCCAAGTTAGGAGTTTTAAGCAACTCAACTTCGGTACGCTGTACAAGATCACCAATGTAGTAAATGTTTTCTGCTTTCAAACAGTTAGCAGAACGAACAGTTAGCTCTAGATCATCTACTGGGCGAAGCAAGATTGGGTCAACTTCTTCACGAGGCTCTTGAGCAACAGGTGCTTGATCTTTCTGAAGGTCAACGAAGATCGCAATTTGTTGCTGCAAAATAGTTGCAGCTTTGCGGATCGCTTCTTCAGGATCTACAGTACCGTTAGTTTCAAGATCAATGATCAGTTTATCAAGGTCAGTACGTTGTTCTACACGCGCGTTTTCCACGGTGTATGAAACACGTTTGATTGGGCTGTAAGACGCATCTAACTGCAAGCGACCCACTGGGCGAGTTTCGCCTTCAGGGAAGCGTGAATCAGAAGTCTCGTAGCCACGACCTTGAGCCACTTTCAGACGCATTTTCAATGAGCCTGAGGCACTTAAAGTACCGATCAAATGTTCAGGGTTAACCACTTCAACATTATGAGGTAAACGAAGGTCAGCCGCAGTTACGTCGCCTGCACCTTGTTTCTCTAATGTTAAATAAGCTTCATTTTGATCGAACAGCTTAATCGACAATCCTTTTAGGTTCAGCAAGAGCTCGACGATGTCCTGCTGCAAGCCTTCCAAAGTACTGTACTCGTGCTCGACCCCTTCAATCTCAACTTCTACCACAGCTGCGCCAGGTAGAGAAGAAAGAAGGATGCGACGTAAAGCATTACCAAGAGTATGACCAAAGCCACGCTCTAATGGTTCTAGAATAACTTTTGCCGAGGTCCCGCTTGCCGCTTCGACCTTGATCGCTTGCGGAGTTAGAAACTCATTTGCAGTACGCGTCATATTGCTTCCTCAAGGATTATTTAGAATACAATTCTACAATCAAGCTTTCGTTGATTTCAGCAGGTAAATCAGAACGATCCGGTGCAGCTTTGAACGTACCTTCTAATTTAGAATGGTCAATTTCCATCCAAGAAGGCATGCCACGTTGAGTAGCTAACTCAATTGCGTTTTTGATACGTAATTGTTGCTTAGCGCCTTCGTGAACTGCGATCACATCACCCGCTTTAACTTGGATAGACGCAATGTTAACACGACGGCCATTCAAAGTGATGCTACGGTGAGATACTAACTGACGAGCTTCTGCACGAGTAGAACCGAAACCCATACGATAAACAACGTTATCAAGACGGCTTTCAAGTAGCTTCAACAGGTTTTCACCAGTTGCGCCTTTAACACGAGCAGCTTCTTTATAGTAGTTACTAAATTGACGCTCTAAAACACCGTACATGCGACGTACTTTTTGTTTTTCACGTAATTGTAGTGAGTACTCAGATTGTTTACCACCACGAGCCCCGCCGTGTTGGCCAGGAACTTTCGCATGTTTTTTTGTCTTAACATCAAACGGTTTAACGCCTGATTTAAGTTGCAGGTCTGTCCCTTCGCGACGAGAGAGTTTGCATTTTGGACCAATATAACGAGCCATGAATGTTTCTCCTTACACGCGACGTTTTTTAGGTGGACGGCAACCGTTGTGCGGGATTGGCGTCACATCGGTAATGCTGTTAATTTTATAACCCACTGCACCTAAAGCACGAACCGCAGATTCACGACCAGGACCAGGACCTTTTACAAGGACGTCCAAGTTTTTCAAACCGTAGTCTAAAGCAGCTTTACCAGCAACTTCAGCAGCTACCTGAGCAGCGAACGGAGTTGATTTACGTGATCCACGGAAGCCTTGTCCACCTGAAGTGGCCCAAGCCAGTGCATTACCTTGACGATCGGTAATAGTCACAATGGTGTTATTAAAAGAAGCGTGAATGTGTGCGACACCTTCAGAGACGGTACGAGTGACCTTCTTGCGTGCGCGAGTATCTTTAGCCATCTTTTAGCTTCCAGAAATCTTATTTCTTAATAGGTTTGCGCGGACCTTTACGGGTACGAGCGTTAGTTTTGGTGCGTTGACCGCGGACAGGCAAGCTGCGACGATGACGAAGACCGCGGTAGCAGCCTAAATCCATTAAACGTTTAATGTTCATGGAAATTTCGCGACGTAAATCACCTTCGGTCGGAACCTTAGCAACTTCTGCACGAATCGCATCAAGCTGAGCGTCATCTAATTCACGGATCTTAGTAGTTGGAGCAATACCAGCAGCAGCTAAGATAGCTTTTGAAGTATGGCGACCAATACCAAAGATATACGTTAGAGAGATAACAGCGTGCTTGTTATCCGGAATGTTTACACCGGCAATACGAGCCATTCAATTTTCTCCAAAAAGGCAGTAGATAATCAACCGCCCCACAAAAATCTTGAGGGGCGGATAATAACCTAATTCGCCTACAGAAATCAACAGGTCTTAATCAGATTAACCTTGACGCTGCTTATGACGAGGTTCTGCGCTACAAATTACGCGGATAACCCCATTACGACGGATAACTTTACAGCTACCACAAATTTTCTTAACAGAAGCTTGTACTTTCATGATGAAACCTCAAGTGCGCTTATCCCTTAGGATGAGCAGTCGTTTTTCTCATTAACGTTTGATTATCGTATTGGTGCGAAGTGAGGTGTGATTGCAGCTGAGCCATAAAGTCCATCACTACCACCACAACAATCAGCAAAGAGGTACCACCCAAATAGAATGGAATACCAAATGAACTTTGCAATACCATCGGCATCAAACAAATGACTGCGATGTAAATCGCGCCAATAAATGTCAAACGATTGAGAATATGATCTAAGTAACGAGCAGTTTGCTCACCTGGACGTATACCAGGCACGTAAGCTCCGCTGCGTTTCAAGTTCTCTGACACTTCTTTAGGACTAAATACCAGTGCTGTATAGAAGTAACAGAAAAAGATAATTAACGCACCAAAGAGCACCAAATACAACGGCTGACCAGGCGACAATACCAATGCTACATCTTGCAGGCTACGCTTAATAAATCCAGCATTTGGATCTGCACTACCCACCCACTGACCTAAGCTCGCAGGGAACAAAAGTAATGAGCTGGCAAAAATTGCCGGAATCACACCCGCCATATTAATTTTTAATGGCAAATGTGTCTGCTGTGCAGTAAATACACGACGACCTTGTTGTTTTTGAGCGTAGTTTACCGGAATACGACGCTGCGCTTTCTCGATAAACACGATCGCTGCCAAAACACCCAGAGATAACAAACCAAAAATTACCAAGCCAATCAGGCTGGTCTGGCCATTATCTACAGAGGAGAAAGATTGCATAATCAGATTAGGCAATCCGGCAACAATACCCGCGAAGATGATCATGGAAATACCATTTCCCACCCCACGCTCGGTAATCTGTTCACCCAACCACATCAAGAACATGGTCCCCGCAACCAGTGAGGTTACTGCAGGAACATAAAAAGCCAAACCAGTATTCAGGGTAATCCCCTGACTGATCAGGCCTGCACACATACCTATCGCCTGTACCAGCGCTAAGAATAATGTACCTTGTCGTGTGTATTGATTAATTTTACGTTTGCCTTGCTCGCCTTCTTTCTTTAAAGCTTCCAGCGAAGGAACCACAGTTGACATCAACTGCACGATAATCGACGCAGAGATGTATGGCATGATCCCGAGAGCAAGAATAGACATTCGTTCTAATGCACCACCAGAAAACATGTTAAACAAACCAAGGATGGTACCTTGGTTTGCATTAAACAAGTTTTCTAACGCAGCATTATTGATGCCTGGTACTGGAATATGCGCTCCTAGTCGAAACACCAACAACGCACCAATGAGAAACATCATTCGACGAATAATTTCACGGTATTTCACATGAAATGGTTGGCCTTTCATCATGTTGACATGACCTGAAGAACTAGGAGTCATAGACACTGGGGATTACTCCTCGACTTTGCCGCCAGCAGCTTCAACAGCAGCTTTAGCGCCTTTAGTCAATGCAACACCTTGAACAGTGAATGCACGAGTAATTTCACCAGAAAGTACGATACGAGCACGGATCATGTCTTTACGTACAACGTTCGCAGCTTTTAAAGTTTCAAGAGACACGATGTCGCCTTCAACTTTAGCAAGCTCAGATAAACGTACTTCAGCAGTTTTCAAAGCCAATTGGCTAGTGAAGCCGAATTTAGGCAAACGACGGTAAAGTGCTGTTTGACCGCCTTCGAAACCTGGACGAGTACCACCGCTCTTACGTGAGTTTTGACCTTTGACACCACGGCCACCGGTCTTACCAACGCCAGAACCGATACCACGGCCTAAACGAAGGTTATCACGTTTAGCACCTTCTGCAGGTGCAATTGTATTTAAACGCAGAGTCATGGCTTATTCCTCTACACTAACCATATAGTAGACTTGGTTGATCATACCACGGTTAGAAGGTGTGTCTAACACTTCTACAGTATGACCAATACGACGCAGACCTAAACCTTGCAGGCTAAGCTTGTGATTTTTCAAGCGGTGCGATGCAGATTTAGTCTGGGTAACTTTAATCGTTTTCATGATTGATTACCCTTGAATTTGTTCTACTGAAAGACCACGTTTCGCAGCAACCTTTTCAGGAGTAGTCATATCACGCAAACCATTGAAAGTTGCGTTTACTACGTTAGCAGCGTTAGTAGAACCACGGCATTTAGTCAACACGTTACGTACGCCTACAGCTTCTAGAACTGCACGCATAGCGCCACCAGCAATTACACCTGTACCTTCAGAGGCAGGCTGCATGAATACGCGGCTAGCGCCGTGACGTGCATGAATTGGGTGCTGTAACGTACCATCAACAAGGTCAACAGTAATCATATTGCGACGAGCAGCTTCAAGTGCTTTAGAGATAGCAGCTGGAACTTCACGTGCTTTACCACGACCAAAACCTACGCGACCATTACCATCACCCACAACAGTTAATGCTGTGAAAGAGAAGATACGACCACCCTTAACAACTTTGGCTACACGATCAACGGCAACCAGCTTTTCAACAAGACCTTCGTTTTGTTCAACTTTAGCCATGATTAGAACTCCAAGCCGTTTTCACGAGCAGCATCAGCCAAGGCTTTGATACGACCATGATATTTAAAACCAGAACGGTCAAATGCAACTTTAGTAACACCAGCTGCTTTAGCGCGTTCTGCGATTAAAGCACCTACTTTTTGAGCTGCTTCAACGTTACCAGTTGTACCCGCACGTAGAGTAGTGTCTAAAGTAGAAGCTTGCGCTAATACTTTGCCACCATCTGCAGAGATAACTTGAGCATAGATGTGACGCGGAGTGCGGTTTACACACAAACGAGTCGCACCCAATGCACGGATGTGCAAGCGTGTGCTTTTCGCACGACGCAAACGGGATTGTTTCTTTTCGTTCATAAGAACCTCGCGCCTTATTTCTTCTTAGCTTCTTTACGAAGTACAACTTCGTCAGAATAACGAACACCTTTGCCTTTATATGGCTCTGGTGGACGGTAACCACGGATATCTGCAGCAACCTGTCCTAAAGCTGCTTTATCAGCAGATTTAAGAATGATTTCAGTTGCAGTTGGAGTTTCAGCAGTTACACCTGCAGGAAGTGCATAATCGATCGGATGAGAGAAACCAAGGTTAAGATGAACAACGTCACCTTTAACCGCAGCTTTATAACCAACACCGATAAGCTGTAACTTACGTTCGAAACCTTCGCTAACACCTTTTACAAGGTTGTTAAGCACAGCGCGAGCAGTACCAGCTTGCATCCAAGCGTCTTTCGACTCTTGTACTGGAGCAATAGCTAGAATACCGTCTTCCTGTTTAAGCTCGACCAGCGCATGCAGGTTGAAAGACAATGTACCTTTAGTGCCTTTCACTTCGACCTGCCGGCCGTTCTGAGTAACTGTTACACCGTTAGGTACAGTTACTGGGGCTTTAGCCACACGAGACATGAGGAATCACCTATTAAGAAACAAAAGCAATAACTTCACCACCAACGCCTGCAGCACGTGCAGCGCGATCAGTCATGATGCCTTTGCTTGTAGAAACAATTGCAATACCTAAACCTTGCTTAACGCTAGGAAGTGCATCTTTACCGCGATACTGACGTAGACCTGGACGGCTTACGCGCTTCACAGTTTCGATAACTGGTTTGCCTTCGAAATACTTTAAAGTCAAAGTAAGAGTTGGTTTGCCTTCAGCATCCGCAACTTCTACGTTTGAAATATAACCTTCTTGTTGAAGTAAGTTAGCAATTGCTACCTTCAACTTAGAATTAGGCATAGAAACAGTTTGTTTCTTTGCCATTTGTGCGTTACGAACACGTGTTAGCATGTCGGCAACGGTATCTTGCATACTCATCTATAGTGCTCCTTACCAGCTTGCCTTAACAACGCCAGGTACATCACCTTGCATTACTGTTTCACGTAATTTGTTACGGCTTAAACCGAACTTACGGAAGTAACCATGAGGACGACCAGTTAAACCACAACGGTTACGTAGACGTACTGGAGATGCATTACGTGGTAATGCTTGTAATTTCATCATCGCTTCGAAACGTTCTTCGTCTGATGCATTTACGTTTGCAATAACAGCTTTTAATTCAGCACGTTTTGCAGCGTATTTAGCAACAGTAGCTTCGCGTTTCAATTCGCGATTAATCATACCTTTCTTAGCCATATCGACCTCTTATTTGAACGGGAAGCCGAATGCACGCATAAGCGCACGGCCTTCGTCATCGGTGCGAGCAGTCGTAGTAATGGTAATATCCATACCACGAATACGATCAATCTTGTCAAAATCGATTTCAGGGAACATGATTTGCTCCTTAAGACCCATTGAGTAGTTACCACGACCGTCGAATGATTTCGCAGAGAAACCACGGAAGTCACGGATACGAGGGATCGCAATCGAGATCAAACGGTCCAAGAATTCGTACATACGTTCGCCGCGTAAAGTAACTTTACAACCGATCGGCCAACCATCACGGATTTTAAAACCAGCGATTGATTTACGAGCTAACGTAAGTACTGGTTTTTGACCAGCGATAGCTTGCATATCTGAAAGAGCACCATCAAGGAGTTTTTTGTCAGCAGCAGCTGCGCCAACACCCATGTTGATCGTGATTTTAGTGATGCGAGGAATCTCCATCACATTCTTAACACCCAATACTTCTTGTAATTGAGCTTTAAGTTCGTCGTTGTAACGTGTTTTAAGTCTGGCCATGGCCTATATCAACCTATTACTTCGCTACCGCCACTGATTCACCATTTGATTTGAATACGCGAGTTTTCACGCCATCAATCACTTGGTAACCAACACGGTCAGCCTTTTGGGTTGTAGCATTAAAAACTGCCACGTTTGAAATATGAAGCGAAGCTTCCTGAGTTACAACGCTACCTTCAGCGCCTGTAGCACGGTTCGGCTTCTGATGCTTCTTCACCAAGTTAAGGCCTTCAACCTTAACACGGTCATTAGAAACAGACAGAACAGTACCCTGTTTGCCTTTTTCTTTACCTGCGATCACAATTACTTGATCGCCTTTTTTAATCTTAGCCATGATCGCCTCTTATAGAACTTCAGGAGCCAATGAAATAATTTTCATGAACTGTTCAGTACGAAGTTCACGAGTCACTGGTCCGAAAATACGAGTTGCAATCGGCGCTTTGTTGTTGTTCAAAATAACAGCAGCGTTATCGTCGAAACGAATCACTGAACCGTCTGCACGACGGATACCGAATTTTGTACGAACCACAACCGCATTCATCACGTCACCTTTTTTAACACGTGCGCGTGGAATTGCTTCTTTTACAGTAACTTTAATAATGTCGCCAACAGAAGCATAACGACGATGCGAGCCACCAAGTACTTTAATACATTGTACGCGGCGTGCACCACTGTTGTCTGCTACGTCGAGCATAGTTTCGGTCTGAATCATTGCCCTACTCCAAAACCGAGCAACACCGGTCGAAATTTCGAAAGGCTCAAAGAGTACTCGAAATTGACCGATGATGCAACAAGAACGTTAATTACTCAGCAGCTGCTTCAACAACTTCAACTAGAGTCCAAGACTTAGTTTTAGAAATTGGGCGGCTTTCTTTAATGGTTACAACATCACCAGCTTTTGCTGTGTTGTTCTCATCATGAGCATGTAATTTTGTTGAACGGCGGATTAATTTGCCATACAACGGGTGTTGAACTTGGCGTTCAATAAGAACAACGATAGATTTATCCATCTTGTCGCTTACAACTTTGCCAGTTAACGTGCGGACTGTTTTATCACTCATTGTCCGTTCCCCTGTTTTTCGGTAAGGAGGGTCTTAATACGAGCAATAGTCTGACGAGTAAGTGCAACTTCATGCGATTTACCCAATTGACCAGTTGCTTTCGCCATACGAAGACGGAATTGGTTAAGCTGTTGCTCATCAAGCAAAGCTGTCAACTCTTCTACCGACTTTTCACGTAGATCTTTAGTTTTCATTACATTACCGTCCGAGTCACGATAGCGGTTTTAAACGGAAGCTTAGCTGCTGCAAGCGTAAACGCTTCGCGAGCCAATTCTTCGTTAACACCATCAATTTCGTACAAGACTTTACCTGGTTTGATTTGGCAAACCCAATATTCCACAGAACCTTTACCTTTACCCATACGCACTTCAAGAGGCTTAGAAGTAATCGGCTTGTCCGGGAATACACGGATAAAGATCTTACCACCACGCTTAATACGACGGCTAATTGTACGACGCGCTGCTTCAATTTGACGCGCAGTCATTTGACCACGTTCAACTGATTTAAGTGCAATAGTACCGAAAGATACTGTGCTACCGCGGTGTGCTAGACCAGTGTTACGGCCTTTCTGCACTTTACGGAATTTAGTACGCTTAGGTTGCAACATGGATTATTCTCCTTTTTCAGCAGAACGATCATTGCGACGACCACGACGCTCTTGACCTTCACCACGACCACGACCGCGTTTAGCTGGACGCTCTTCAGCTGGAGCTGGGTTCATGACTTGTTTCATGCCGCCCAAGATCTCACCACGGAAGATCCAAACTTTAACACCGATCGTACCGTAAGTAGTCTCAGCACGCATAGTCGCATAGTCGATATCTGCACGAAGCGTATGTAGAGGTACACGACCTTCACGATACCACTCAGTACGAGCAATCTCAGCACCACCTAAACGGCCTGAAACTTCTACTTTGATACCTTTAGCACCAGCACGCATTGTGTTTTGAACCGCACGCTTCATAGCACGACGGAACATTACACGTTTTTCTAATTGAGAAGCGATAGCTTCAGCAACTAGACGCGCGTCTAAGTCTGGACGATCAATTTCATTGATACTTACTTGCGCAGGAACACCCATGATAGATGTTAATTCGCGTTGTAGTTTCTCAATATCTTCGCCTTTTTTACCGATTACGATACCAGGACGAGCAGTGCTAATAGTTACTTTAGCAGCGCCTGTAGGGCGTTCGATAAGAATGTTGCTGATCATCGCGTTTTTAAGTTTTTTGATCAAAAACTCACGAACTTGAAGATCTTTAAGCAAGTATTCAGCGTATTGTTTCGGATTCGCATACCAGTTAGCGTTATGACGTTTCACAACACCTAGGCGGATACCGATTGGATGAACCTTCTGACCCATATCAAACCCCTACCTTAACGGTGATGTGACAAGTACGCTTAGTAATACGATCTGCACGGCCTTTAGCACGTGGCATAATACGTTTCAGGCTCATGCCTTCATCAACGTAGATCGTAGAAACTTTAAGGTCGTCTACATCTAAACTGTTATTGTGTTCAGCGTTTGCAATCGCAGATTCCAACGCTTTCTTAACTAGAACTGCAGCTTTTTTGTTGCTGAAGTTAAGGATGTTAAGAGCGTGCGCAACAGATTTGCCGCGGATAAGATCTGCAACCAAACGAGCTTTTTGTGCCGAGATAGCGGCACCGCGTAATTTAGCAGTTACTTCCATCATAGCACCCATTAACGTTTAGATTTCTTGTCAACACCGTGACCGCGATAGGTACGAGTTGGTGCAAATTCACCAAGCTTGTGACCAACCATGTGCTCAGAAACGATCACAGGAACGTGGTTACGGCCATTGTGTACAGAAATTGTTAAACCAACAAAATCCGGGAGGATCATCGAACGACGCGACCAAGTTTTGATCGGCTTACGGTTATTAGCCGCGATAGCCGCTTCAACCTTAGCGAACAAGTGCGCATCGACGAATGGGCCTTTTTTCAGAGAACGAGGCATTGTCAGATTCCTTTACTTGTTACTTAACGCGACGGTCGCGAATAATCATCTTAGTCGTACGCTTATTGGTACGTGTCTTGTACCCTTTAGCTTTTTGACCCCATGGGCTTACAGGTTGAATACCTTTGTTACGCCCTTCACCACCACCATGTGGATGGTCAACTGGGTTCATCGCCATACCACGAACGGTAGGACGAACACCACGCCAGCGTGATGCACCAGCTTTACCTAGTGAACGAAGGTTGCTTTCTGAGTTAGATACTTCACCTAACACAGCACGGCATTCAACGTGAATTTTACGCATCTCGCCTGAACGCAGACGAACGATAGCGTAAGAACCGTCACGACCCAACAGCTGAACTGAAGTACCAGCTGAACGAGCTAACTGCGCGCCTTTACCGATTTTAAGTTCGATGTTGTGAAGAGTAGAACCGATAGGCATGTTGCGAAGCGGCAAGCAGTTACCTGGACGAATTGGAGCATCGTTACCAGACTGTACTTTATCGCCAGCGCGAAGGCCTTTAGGAGCGATGATATAACGACGCTCACCATCAGCATACAATACAAGCGCAATGTGTGCAGTACGGTTAGGATCGTATTCGATACGCTCTACAGTTGCAGGAATACCATCTTTGTTACGTTTGAAGTCAACTAGACGGTAGTGCTGCTTGTGACCGCCACCAACGTGACGAGTCGTGATGTGACCGTTGTTATTACGGCCGCCAGTACGTTTTTTAGCTTCAACCAACGGAGAGTATGGTGCGCCTTTGTGAAGGTGATCGTGAACCACTTTCTCTACAAAGCGACGTCCTGGAGACGTTGGCTTACATTTTTGAATAGGCATAATTCTCGTCCTTATTCCGCTGTGCTTTCAGCGGTATCGCCCAAGTCAGCCATTTCAACATCTTGGCCAGCTTTCAGGGTGACGTATGCTTTTTTAACATCAGAACGACGTCCTAATGTTTTACCAAAGCGTTTAGACTTACCTTTAGTGATAGTCGTGTTAACTTTAACAACTTCCACACCAAAGAGTTGTTCCACTGCTTTTTTGATTTCAAGCTTGTTTGCATTTAATGCAACTTTAAACACTTGAACACCAGCAGTTTCACCTAAAACTTGTGCTTTTTCTGAGAATACAGGTCCTTGCAGGACTTGATAGATACGTTCGTTGTTCATCCGAGTTCTACCTCAATTTTCTTAGCAGCAGCTACAGACATAACAACTTTGTCGAACGCAATCAAGCTAACCGGATCGATTGCAGCAGCATCAACCACATCAACGTGTGGAATGTTGCGCGCAGCAAGATACAGGTTCTCATCAACAGCATCAGTAACGATCAATGCGCGAGTCGCATTCAAGTCGTTAAGTTTTGCAAGCAATTCTTTAGTTTTTGGAGCTGCAACAGCAAACTCTTCAACTAAAACTAGGCGATCTTGACGAACAAGTTCAGCTAGGATGCATTGCATAGCACCGCGGTACATTTTACGGTTTACTTTTTGAGACCAGTCTTGTGGACGAGCAGCAAAAGTTTTACCACCGCCAACCCAGATTGGGCTACGAATAGAACCAGCACGAGCGCGGCCAGTACCTTTTTGACGGAATGGCTTGCGACCACCACCAGAAACGTCTGCACGTGATTTCTGAGCTTTTGAACCTTGACGGCCACCAGCTAAATAAGCTGTAACCACTTGGTGAACAAGAGCTTCATTAAATTCACGACCGAACGCAACTTCTGATAATTCAACAGCAGAGCCGGAAACAGTATTTAAATTCACGTTATTTCCCCTCAGGCCTTGATCGTAGGACGAACGATTACGTCGCCACCAGTAGCACCAGGAACCGCGCCTTTAACAACTAGAACTGAACGTTCTGTGTCGATAGCAACGATCTCAAGACCCTGTGTAGTTACGCGTTCAGCACCTAAATGGCCAGCCATTTTTTTGCCTTTGAATACGCGACCAGGAGTCTGGTTTTGACCAGTAGAACCTAAAACACGGTGAGAAACTGAGTTACCGTGAGTTGCATCTTGCGTACGGAAGTTCCAACGCTTAACACCACCTTGGAAACCTTTACCTTTAGATTGACCAGTTACGTCAACAACTTGACCAACTTGGAACAATTCAACGGTAAGCGTACCACCAACTTCACGACCTTCAAGATCAGCTTCTGTAGCACGGAATTCTTGAACTAGACGACCAGCTGCAACACCCGCTTTCGCGAAGTGACCTTTCTGAGCGTTAGTTACGCGAGATTCGCGACGTTCACCAGTAGTGATTTGAATCGCTTGATAACCATCAGTTTCAAGCGTTTTGATTTGAGTGATGCGGTTAGGATCAACCTCAATCACTGTAACAGGCACAGAAACACCAGCATCTGTAAAGATACGTGTCATACCGCACTTGCGACCGACTAAACCAATAGCCATGTGCATAAACCTCTAAAAAAGCGGCCTAATTAACTTAGAGTGTTAATTAACCCGAAAGCCTTAACCCAATGCGATCTGAACATCAACACCAGCTGCAAGATCTAACTTCATCAATGCATCTACAGTTTTGTCTGTAGGTTGAACGATGTCGATCAAACGCTTGTAAGTACGGATTTCGTACTGGTCACGCGCATCTTTGTTTACGTGTGGTGATGTTAAAACGTTAAAACGTTCAATGCGTGTTGGCATTGGAATTGGACCACACACTTGTGCGCCAGTACGTTTTGCGGTTTCTACGATTTCTTGAGCTGATTGATCAATCAGGCGATGATCAAAAGACTTAAGACGGATACGAATTCTCTGGTTAGACATACCAGTAAACTCCAAGCCAAATATATAAAGAATCACTCTTGACGCATCTCACCCCACTTTATATGGGCAAGTGTCAAGAGCAGTGAAATATCACTAAGGTCATGATCGATGCCACGACTGTAACGATAGTTAACTACTTTATTCGCAGTTAACCCCCTTCCTATTGAAGGGTCGCTTATTATAGCCATTGTTTAATGCATAAGCAAATCTCTTTTATGGTTTTATCCAAGTTTTCAATTTATGACTTAAAACAATAGTTTATTGTTTAAATATTAGGCAGTTTTCGCCAAAACATATTCTATAGCACGATTTAACATCTGATTTCCTTCAATAAATTTTTGCTTCGTGGTTTTTTTTAATTCAAATAAATTTTGCACATATTTTCCTGAAAATTGCGCAAGCTCTTCTTCATTTTCCAAAAACAATGCCAGGGTTTCTGGGGTAATTTCAGGATGAAACTGGAAGCCCAATACATTTCTGCCCAACTGATACATCTGATTACGACAGGCTTCATTTTCTGCCAGATGGACTGCACCTTTGGGCAATTCAAATGTTTCATTGTGCCATTGCAGAATATTAAATTGCTCCGGCAAGCTAAAACACGTCTCTGGTAGATTCGTCACTCTGTGCACCGTGGTCCACCCCAATTCCTGTTCTGGATTGCGACTAACACCTGCACCTAAAGCATTTGCAATCAATTGCCCACCCAGACACAGGCCAATTGCCGGTTTGCCATGCGAAAGATAGCGACGCAACCAGCGTTTTTCTATTCTTAACCAGGGGAAATTCGCTTCATCATTCACACTCATGGTTCCCCCCATAATGATCAGCAAATCCACCTCTTCCACTGCAGGCAGCGCCTCGATCTCCAGCGGTCGATCGACGGGTAAAGCAAAAAATTCAGTCGCGGTAATTTGCGCCTGATGCTGCTTTAAAAATTCATAACAACTACCAAAACCTTCACCAGCAATATGCTGAAAATAATGCACTTTTAAATGCGACTTCATGCTCCTCAACCTATTTTTTTAGCTATATAAATTTAGGTTTTGCAAAAATGAAGCCAACTTTTTATAAGACTTGTTGTTTTTAAACAATTCACAACGTAACTGGCAGTGAGTCACAGATTCTCTTAAGCTAGAGTAATATTTGATTACATTTGAGCGCATTCACGTGAAACAAGACTCTCAAACTCGCCTGATTCATGCACCACGAAAGGCTCCTCAAGCGATTTCTACTATTCAGCCTCCCCTCTATCGTGCATCGACCATTATCTTTAACAATACCGATGCCCTGTTTAATCGCCATTGGACCGATGGCTATGACTATAGTTATGGCACGCATGGCACGCCTACAACCTTTACTCTGGGGGACAACATTGCACAACTCGAAGGTGGTTTATATCACTTGCTCGCACCGAGTGGTTTATCCGCGATTAATCTCGTGAATTCTTGCTTTTTAAGTCAAGGCGATGAGGTTTGGGTGGCTGACAATATCTATGGTCCAAACATGGAGCATTTACGCAATCTGGAAAAGCGTTATGGAATTACAGTTAAAGTCTACAATCCCATAGAGCTTGATACGTTTCAGCCTACAGATAAAGCCAAACTGATCTGGCTCGAGGCTGCTGGCTCAGTCACCTTGGAATTTCCGGATCTGGCTGGTTTAGTGAAAAAAGCTCAGGCACACAATATTCTTACTGCGCTGGATAATACCTGGGGCGCAGGTCTGGCTTTTGATGCCTTTGATTTTAGTGAAGAGCATTTAAGTGTAGATATGACGGTACATGCACTGACCAAATATCCAAGTGGCGGTGGTGATATCCTGATGGGCTCAGTGGTTACGCGAGATAAGACCCTGCATCACAAACTGTTCCGTGCGCATGCCATTCAGGGCATTAGTGTTTCTGGTGATGATGTGGCACAGATACAACGTAGTCTGGCTTCGATGCAACTGCGATATCAACATCAATCCAACAGTGCGCTTACATTAATGACATGGCTTAAACAGCAAACCGAGTTTGTGCAAGTACTTCATCCTTCAGATCCGGACAGTGCAGGCCATCAGTACTGGAAAGAAATTTGCAAGCAAGGTGATAGTGCCGGCCTGGTCAGCGTGATCTTTGACAGCACATACGTAATGCAGGATATCCGGAATTTCTGTGATAGCTTAAAACTGTTTAAGCTTGGCTTTAGTTGGGGTGGCCCTGTCAGTCTGGTCATGCTATATAACTTAAAAGACATGCGTGTGCTGGAACATTCACACTTAAAAGACGGCTTGCTGGTTCGTTTCTGTATTGGACTGGAATATCCGGAAGATTTGATTCAAGATATTCAGCATGCACTAGAACAAATGAAAAAACTTAAAAACGAATAATAAATAACAGGAAAAGCTATGGGTAGACCAATTGTTATTGCTAAAAAAACTGCGGATGCCACACAGGATATTGTGCTGCATTCCCAACTTGCCAATCGACATGGCTTGATTGCAGGTGCCACTGGTACCGGAAAGACTGTGACTTTAAAAGTATTGGCGGAGAGCTTTTCTCGAATTGGTGTACCTGTATTCCTCGCCGATGCCAAAGGCGATGTGTCCAGCCTGACCAAAGCAGGTGAAAGCAGCCCCAAGTTTGATGAACGGATTAAAAGTCTCAATATCGAGTCCATTCCTTTTGCAGCCTCACCAGTGGTGTTTTGGGATTTATTTGGCGAACAGGGTCATCCGATTCGGACTACCATTTCTGAAATTGGCCCGCTGCTGCTGGCGCAAATACTGAATCTGAATGACACCCAGGAAGGCGTTTTATCTGCCGTGTTTCGGATTGCCGATGATCAGGGTTTATTGCTGATCGACTTTAAAGATCTGAAAGCGATGCTGAGTTATGTCTCTGAGCATGCGGCTGACTTTAAAGCTGAATATGGCAATCTTTCACCCGCCAGTCTCGGTGCGATTCAACGTAATTTGTTAGCACTGGCTGACCAAGGCGGTGACCAGTTTTTTGGCGAGCCGGCGCTGGATCTGATGGACTTTCTGCAGACGGACAGTCAGGGCCGTGGCAATATCAATTTGTTGGCGGCTGACAAGCTGATGAACACGCCTAAGCTGTATGCCACCTTCTTACTCTGGATGCTCTCCGAGTTGTTTGAACAGCTTCCAGAAGTTGGCGATCTGGACAAACCGAAACTGGTGTTCTTCTTTGATGAAGCGCATCTCTTGTTTGACAATGCCAGCCCTGCCCTACAAGATAAAATTGAGCAGGTGGTGCGCCTGATTCGCTCTAAAGGCGTGGGAATTTATTTTGTCACGCAAAATCCGTTGGACTTGCCGGAAAGTGTCTTAGGCCAGCTCGGCAATCGGGTTCAGCATGCTTTGCGGGCTTTCACTCCCAAAGATCAAAAAGCAGTAAAAACCGCAGCAGAGACTTTCCGCGCCAATCCTGAATTTAAAGTCGATCAGGTGATTACCGAGTTAGCAGTAGGTGAGGCCCTAATTAGCTGCCTGGATGAAAAGGGCATTCCACAAATTGTAGAGCGTGGCTGGGTCATGCCGCCGCATTCATCCTTTACACCGATCTCGCTTGAAGAACGCAAGGCTCTCATGCAGCAAAGTATAGTTGCCGGTATTTATGAGCAGCCAGTCGATCGGGACAGCGCCCACGAAATGCTGCAAAACAAGGTCGCAGAACGCCAGCAACAGGCTCAGGCCGCCGAATTTGCCAAACAACAAAGCAAGGAACAAGAAGCTCTTGCCAAGCAGCAAATTAAAGAACAGGAACGTCTGGCACGAGAACAGCAAAAAGAAGCTGAACGCGCAGCCAAGCAACGAGAAAAACTGACTCAGGATATTGTCGGCACCTTTGCCAAAAGTGCTGCCCGCAGCCTGGGCGGGAGTACTGGGCAGAAAATTTTGCGCGGCTTACTGGGTTCGCTGTTTGGCCGCAAATAATTCCTCTCCTTTTCCGATCATCATCATACTTTTTATGGGATATTCTTATATCCCATAATTTTTTTATGGTTTTATGACTATGCGCTATTGTAAAGCCATTTTAAAAGATGTAATTTAAATACATCTTTTAAAAAACACCTATAGACGGCTCTCATGACTCCACAACATATCGAACTTGTACAAGCGACTGTTCCTGTTTTACGTGAAAACGGCGTAGCACTTACCACGTATTTCTATAACCGCATGTTGAACAACCATCCAGAGTTGAAAAACACCTTCAACATGGATCATCAAAGTACCGGCCGTCAACCACGTGCCTTGGCTGCCGCAGTACTTGCCTATGCCGAAAACATTACCAATCCGGGCGTTTTGGCCAAAGCCATCGAACGCATTACCACTAAACATGTCAGCCTGGATATTCAACCGGATCAATATGCGATTGTCGGTGAGAATCTGTTGCACTCGATCAGCGAAGTTTTAGATGTACCCATGGACTCAGACCTGATTGCAGCCTGGAAAGAAGCGTATATGCAACTGGCAGATATTTTGATTG
Source organism: Acinetobacter sp. L-24 (assembly GCF_056857555.1). The sequence goes on from NZ_JBSXNI010000040.1 coordinate 62,651, forward strand.
GTGTGGAAAAATCTAAATATGCCACCCTAGCTTCTGAAAATGGTGGCTGGGCGGGCTGGCGCGAATTTGAAGTAGCAGCAGTGAATGATACCGACGCAGGTAAAATCTTTACACTTAAAGCTAAAGATGGTGCAGCGATTGCAAGTGCTGAAGCCGGTGAACATATTTCAGTACGTGTACAGGTGCCTGAACAGCACATTCGTCAACCACAACAGTTTAGCTTTGATCAGGCTCAAAACGAGCAATATCAAATTACTGTGAAAGCGGAAGAAAATCCAACCGCATTCTCGGTTGCACAGACACTGATCGACCACTACAAAGTTGGTGATGTAGTTGAAGTGTCTGCCCCGCTCAAGCTTTAATTGCAAAAACGGTTTAGACTAGCATCAGATTCTGATTAAAAGCTCCATTCGTGGAGCTTTTAACATTCAATTCTTTCATTTTCTAGCTGTTGACCTTATGCAACTCAATAAATTCACTGACTATGCGCTTCGGATTCTGATGTATGTCGCACAGCCACGTGATCTCCCCTATACCATTGCAGAACTTGCCGAGCGATTACAGGTTTCACAAAATCATGCCATGAAAATCGTGCATTTTATGGCGAAACAGGAGTGGCTGATTACCATACGTGGTAAAGGTGGCGGCATACGTTTAAATCCGGCCAGCCTGAACCTCCAGCTGGGACAGATTGTGCGGATCCTGCAACGCGACAACAATGTAGTGGAATGCAATAGCCCACCCTGCGTATTACGTCCGACCTGTGGCTTAAAAGGCATTTTAGATGATGCCGTGGAACAGTTTTATAGCAGTCTGGATCAATATGTACTTAAAGATGTGATTAGGCCACGAAATGCGCGTTTCAGCACAAATTCTCCGATCAGCCTGATTAATCTTTAAAGTCTTCAGGGTCATGTCTTGTGACTTATTCTTGCGGCAAAGTTCGCTTGCCTGTGCGACTTCCTTTATAATGTTTCATTGTAGATCATTTATTGAAGTTGAGTTATGCACCACAGCAGAGGAAAATCCAAAAACAGTAAGACAGCCCATGCGCCTAAGCAAAAGATCAGCTACGAGAAAAAAGTTGATTCTGCCATTACTGAATATTCTGTGCGCGCACTCAACTGGCTACGCAAAGCCGAATTTTTAATGAGTGCACCCAAACTCAGTCTTTGTGTAGAAGATACAGGCTATGAAATTGCTTTTGCCGGCCGCTCAAATGCGGGTAAGTCTAGTGCGATTAATGCCCTGACCAACCAGAAACAGTTGGCACGTGCATCGAAAAAACCTGGCCGTACCCAGATGATCAACTTTTTCAGCCTGGGCAATCCGGATCAGCGTCTGGTCGACTTACCCGGTTATGGTTATGCGGCTGTGCCTGAAAAAATGAAACTGGTCTGGCAAAAAGAACTGGAAAATTACCTGATTCACCGCCAGAGCTTACAAGGCCTGGTATTGCTGATGGATATCCGCCATCCCCTGCAACACTTTGATGTGATGATGCTGGAATGGGCTTATTCCCGCCAGTTGTTCGTGCATGTCTTGTTAACCAAGTCAGATAAACTAAACCGTGGTCCTGCATCCAAAGCCTTGCAGGAAGTCAAAGCGGCATTGAAAAAGATGAAGGTGGATTTCTCGATTCAACTGTTTTCCTCCATGAACAAACAAGGTTTAGAAGAACTGGCCAGTGTCATGGGTGGCCGTTTGAACTTTACCTTAGATCAAGCCTCTGAATATGATCTGGACAGTATTCCGGAAGCATCAGCGCATGATTTAAATGAATCTGATGAACCGCTTGAAGAGCTCGAGCTTAGTGAAACTGATTCGGAGCATGTTGCCGAAGTATCGACACATGATTTAAATGAAGCTGAAGAACCGCTGGAATTACTTGAGCAGGATCAATCCGAGCTTAAAGCGGCAGATGAATTGAATCAGAATAAGCATTCACCGGATTAAGATCCATATCACCGCAATGGTCTGGGAGTTCTGGATTTATTAAAACTTACCTTATAAAAAAAGCAGACCAATGGCCTGCTTTTTTTATTTTTTAAATGTTTTAGCTATCTGTAGCTTGAAGATCGGGTTCACGCGTATGCCGGTCCACCACCACACTGATCATCATATCCCCTTGAACATTCACGACTGTGCGTACGGTATCCAGTAAACGGTCGATCGGTAAAAGAATAGCAATCGCCTCGGCAGGCAAACCGACCGACTGCAAGACCATGATCATGGTCACCATACCGGCACTCGGAATTCCTGGTGCACCTAAGGATGCAATCATCGCCGTGGCGCAGACCACCAGTTGCTGCCCCAGACTCAGATCCAGCCCCATTAAATTGGCAATAAATAATGCTGCTGCCGCTTCATACAGTGCTGTGCCATCCATATTCAACTGTGTACCAAGTGGAATCACAAAGCCTGCGGTATGTGGACGTACTCCTAAATTTTCCTGTGCGCATTTCATTGACAAGGGCATGGTGGCCGAACTGGAACTGGTAGCAAAGGCAGTAATCAGAGCAGCTCGTGTGCCTTTAAAGAACGTGACCGGATCCATCTTGCCGAAAACCCATAGCAATAAAGGCAAGACCACGATGCCATGAAAAATCGTCGTGCCGGTAACCACCGCAGCGAATTCAGCCAGACGACTGAGGACTGAAACATCTTCAGTGGCAATTAATTTAGCCAATAAGGCAAAAATACCAAGCGGTGCCAGTTTCATCACCCAGCCAATCATCAACATCATGATTTCGAAAAACTGGTGACTCAGCTTGCGCACAGTACGAAACTTATCCCCACCTGCCACCAGTGCCACACCAACAAATAAGGCAAAGACTACCACCGCCAAGACATTGCCATCGGCAAAAGCTTTAAACGGATTGATCAGGGTATTCTGAATAAAATTGGTAAAGAAAGATGAAGGTGTCAGGGTATCTGGCGTTTGATGTTGCGCCATGGCATCCTGGAACATCAGCACATCAACACCCTTACCGACATCAAACAAATGCGCACACGCCAGACCTAAAATGAGCGCCAAGGTGGTGGTGGTCACACAGCACATCAGGGTGATTTTCCAGGTGCGGCTTAGCTGCCCACCCGCCTGCAGATTGGATACGCCGACCACGATCGAGCTAAAAATCAGCGGCACTAACAGCATTTTTAACAAGCCAATAAAAATGCTGCTGACGATACCGATGCCATATAAGCTGACATCAAAAAATGAGGTCTGCGGAAATATCGTCAATAGAAATCCAAACAGCACCCCCAATACGGCGGCAATTAGAATTTGCGTATTTAAGCTCATCTTTTCATGCATTTTTAATATTGATCTTAAGCCGCACTATGCCATGCGAATTCTACAGAATCGAGTAATATTTTATAAACGCGGCGTGAGGACATGATATCAAATGGCCATTTTCATCCGGCTTAAAAACAAAAAGCCGAATCAGGGATTCGACTTTTTGAGCAGGAAGAAAAATTACTGTGTTTCGATTTCACGTAAACGGATCAAGCCTTCCTGAGAGGTACTGCAGACCAGCTCACCGTTCTGCCACATCCGGCCAAAATTCAGGCCACGCGAACTGGCGCTTTGGGTGGCATCCATATCGTAAAGCATCCACTCATCCGCACGGAACGGTTTATGGAAGTACATGGCATGGTCAATACTGGCACATTGCAAACTTGGCGAGATATAGCTCAGACCATGTGGACGAAGCGCTGTGGTCATCAAGGTAAAATCAGAATAGAAAGCAGCAATAGCCTGATGCAAGGAGATCTGATCGACTTCTGCAGCAATACGGTCATGCGTACGGATATAGTGCGCATAAGACGGTGCTTCAGGTTGAGGCTGGAATGGATTTTGCGGATTGACCGGACGAATTTCCACATGACGATCACGAGTGAAAGATGCACGGACATTTTCCGGAATAAACTCAATAATCTGTTTGATCAGTTCCGCTTCATTTTTCAGGCTTTCTGCCGGTGGATATTCAGGCTCTGAAATCTGGTAATTTAGCCCTTCTTCCTGATGCGCGAAAGACACCATACACATGAAAATGGTACGGCCATGCTGAATAGCGCGCACCTGACGGCTGACAAAGCTCTTGCCGTCACGGATACGATCCACTTCATAAATAATCGGTGCATTGACATCCCCGCCAAACAGAAAATAGGCATGTAATGAATGTGCTGGACGATCTGTGGTATAAGACGCGGCGCGTAGTGCCTGCCCTAAAACCTGCCCACCGAACACGCGCTTGCCCACCAGATTCCGGCTGATTCCCCGGAAAATGTTTTCTTCTAACTTTTCTAAGCTGAGCAGCTCGACCAGTTCCTGTGTTAAGGCATTCATAAGCAACCTATCTAATATTGGAGATATCCAAAATGGAAAAACGGATCTAAATAATTGATCTGGAATATTCTGCCACAAAATCAGACCGAAACTCTAAAGTTTGCATGACTGTTCTGTCATACTGATGTCATAAGTGACTAGGAAAAGCACCTGCTTTCACGCTAAAATTGAAGCACTTCTGTTGAAGTTGTTAAAAAAAGATATATTGTTTCGCTTTAGAAACCCGCAAAATAAATTCCCTCAGAAGTCCTGTGGTTTTGGTCAGTAAAATTAGGAGCAGCTATGTCCAAGAATGGCTTTGGTCAAATGTATCGCAAGCTTTCAAGTAAGTTACTTGATCTTGTGGTTACCCCTCATGTTCTTGGGGAAGTACCAAGTGAAGTGACAGCGCCTGAATCTGATCAGACTGCAACAGACTCGCGAAAGCTGGTCTGCTACGTTTTACAGAACCATTCGCGCAGTAATGCACTGGTGGTCGATGCAGAAACGCGACGCTTAAAATTGCCGGCTGCACTTGATCCAATGCAACTGGGCAATAATAAGGAAAAAGCATCGGTACTGTTTTTACAGCATCATGATGAAAATAACCTGTTGAGTTCACCGCCACATGCGTTTCCACCGCGCCTGTTACGTCTGATTGAAATCCTGGAACAGCATCCTGAGCTGGATGTCGAACTGGTTCCGGTAACAGTACTTTGGGGACGTGAACCTGAGAAAGAAGATTCCTGGTTTAAGCTTTTATTTACCGATACCTGGTCTACACCAAGCCGGGTCAAGCAACTGGTCAATATCGGCCTGCATGGTCGCCAGTCTTATTTAGAGTTTCATGAACCGCAGTCTTTACGCACCTTGATTAACTTTGCCAAAGAGACGCATCCAAATTCAGCGCCGGCCACCTATATTGTCAGCACTTTAAATGATTACCTGGATGGTCAGCGCGAAGTCATTCTCGGGCCGGACCTGTCCGACCGCCGTAATGTCATGCATGGCCTGATCAAGTCACCAGATGTACAGGCGGCGATTCGCAATGACAGTATTCGTAGCAAAATCTCGATGCTGGAATCTGAACGTCGTGCCATCGGTTATCTGAACGAAATCGTTTCCGATTATTCTCACTCGACTGTACGCTTTGCCGACAAAGCCCTGACCCGCTTATGGACGCAACTGTATGACGGCGTGGAAGTGCATAACTTCAGTACCGTACGGGAACTGGCCAAGGATTACGAGATTGTCTATACCCCATGTCACCGTAGCCACATCGACTATTTATTATTGTCTTATGTGATCTATCGTCGTGGTCTGATGGTGCCTTATATCGCTGCGGGCGATAACCTGAATATGCCTTTTGTCGGTCAGATTTTACGTGGTGGCGGTGCCTTCTTTATTCGCCGTACTTTCCGCGGCAACGCGCTGTATACCACGGTGTTTAAAGAATATCTGTATAGCGTCCTGTCACGTAATACCCCGCTGGAATACTTTATTGAAGGCGGCCGTTCACGCACCGGTCGTTTGCTTCCGCCAAAAACCGGGATGCTGGCGATGACCGTGCATGGTCATTTACGTGGCAAATCTAAGCCGATCGTATTTTTGCCGACTTATATCGGCTATGAACGCCTGATGGAAGGTGGCACTTATGTCGGTGAAATGAGTGGCAAGCCGAAAGAAGCCGAGTCTATTTTCGGCATTTTGAAAACTCTGCGCAAGATTGAACGCATTTTCGGCAAGGTACACCTGAACTTCGGGAACCCGGTATTTCTGGATGACATTCTGAAACAGCATGGCGCAGAAAATATCAAAATCGAAAAGAATGACGATCCGATTCCACAAGCGGTTTCTGATGCAGTGAATAGCTCGGCACAAGCCATTCTGGAAAACATCAACAGTGCGGTCGTAATCAATCCAGTATCGCTATTATCTTTAATCTTGCTGGCTACGCCGAAACATACGCTGGATGAAGAGATCTGTATCAAACAGCTAGATACCTATCGCACCTTGCTGGCTGCCCTGCCTTATGATGAGCGCATGCAGGTGACGCCACTTTCTGGCAAGGAAATTATTGCCTATGCAATGAAGCTGAAACTGATCAAGCGAGTCAAGCATGTACTGGGCGATATCATTGCCATTGAAGACAATCAGGCCGTTCTGCTGACCTATTTCCGCAATAATATTGTGCACACTTTTGTGCTGCCCTCCCTGATAGCCGCCCTAGTTGAACATAACGGTACCATTCGCCGTCATGATGTCGTGAATATCAGTAGTACCCTGTATCCATTCCTCAAAGCCGAACTGTTCTTAAAATGGCATGAAGATGAAATTCAGGATCAAGTGAATGCGCATATTGACAGCTTAATTGCCTCGAAACTGATTACACAAGATGGTGAAAACCTGATTGCACCGGCACCGAATACGGAAGCGCATCATCAGCTTGAAATTCTGGCTGCGCCCGTAACTCAAAGTCTGGAACGTTATTACATGACTTTGGCACTGATTACCCAACGTGGTTCTGGCAATATCTCGACCCGTCAGGTCGAAGAGCTCAGTTACCTGGTTGGTCAACGCCTGTCTGTGCTATATGAGTTCAACTCACCTGAGTTCTTCGACAAAGCCCTATTCCAGAGCTTTATTAAAGTCTTAACCCAAAAAGGTTATCTGTGTACCAATGAAGACAATGCGATTGTCTTTGATGAGCAGCTAACCAATGTGGCTCAATATGCAGATTTGGTACTGGATGAAGTGAAGCTACAAATGCTGCACCACATCACCGACTTTACGGATGAAGAACTGAAAGAAGCCCTCGATGCGGTTGCAGCTGAACAAGCCAAGAAACGCGCGAAGCGGAAAAAGAAGTAAGTTTAAATTAAATAAAAAGAGAGGCTAAGGCCTCTCTTTTTATTTAAGAATTTATAAGAAGTGAAAATTGGAAAGCTAATGCCATTATTTAAATATGAGTATTCCCTCTCCTGAGCGAGTTTTAAAGCACGGCTTTTAAAACGAAGTGCAAGTGAGGATAGGGAGAGGTCTTTTAAATAAAATCCTCCCCTAACCCCTCCTTTGAAAAGGAGGGGGATTCCTCCCTTTAAAAAGGGAGGCTAGGAGGGATTATTTTTTCCCATCAACTCCAAATAATCCTCATAACAATCTGGATGCTCTAACTCAAATCCCATTTTCTGCATTCGAGTCGCATAAAGTTTCTTACCTGTCACCTGCTCACTTTCTACTTGCAACAAAGGAAGTCCCAGCTGCTGTTGGAACCATTGCAATATTTCATGCAATAATTTTGGCTGGTTATCGGTCACAATATAAGAAGATTCCGGATGTTCCACGTGAATCATATGTGACAAGAAACGTGATAAATCTTCAATATGAATCCGGTTGGACCAGTGCAGATTCGGATATCTCAACATCGAGGCGGCCATTTTTTGTAGGCGTTCTACCGATGCTCCATAAATCCCACTTGGACGAATGATGGTACATTTCTCAGGATAAGCAGTGAAATAAGCCTGCTCCATCTGCTGCAAGATTTTGCTCTGAGCATCATTCGGGTGAATTTCAGTTTCGTCATCTACGATTTCACCGGCATCTTGCCCATAGACCCGGGTGGATGACACCACCACAATCCGTTTCACCGGATGCTGTTTCAAGGCAGCCACAATAGGCTGAACAGAATCCAGATAGGTTTGCTGATAGCCTTCAACCGTACTTTGTTTTGGACTAAGTAATACATAGACCCAGTCAATCGGTGTAACTGCTGTTAAATCCAGTTGATGCACATCCTGAATCAGATGAGTTGCGAATGAATCTGTTTTGGGACTCTGGCTAATTGTGCTAATTTGATGACCTTGCTCAAATAGTTGTTTAGCCACACGTCGGGATGTTTTACCATAACCGGTAAATAAAATATGCATTGAGCACCGAATCACAAATCTGGTTGAGGGGACATGGCTGCAGTCCATCAGTTACAAGGCGTTGGCAATGCCGCCGCTGCATTACTCGAAAAACTAAATATCTTCAATACTGATGATTTGCTTTTTCATCTACCACGTGACTATGAAGACCGTAGCACGATCATTCCCATGAATCAATTGAGCGTGGGACGCAGTTATCTGCTGGAAGGGATCGTTAAAGGTGTAGATTTTCCACCCGGTAAACGCAAATCTATGGCTGTGCTGCTGGATGATGATTTTGGCAAGGTTACTTTACGTTTTTATCATATCTATAAAGGTATTACTGACCGCTGCAAACTGGGTAACCGTTTAAGAATTTTTGGTGAAGTGCGGGTCGGTGCGCGCGGTCTGGAAATGTATCATCCCGAACTGCAAGTCATTACTGAGGACACACCTTTACCTCAAACCCAGCTCACGGCAATTTATCCGGCGACTGAAGGTCTGACCCAGCCAAAAATACGGGATTATATTCAGCAGGCCTTGGCTCAGTATAGCGACCATCTGCCTGAATTGCTGCCAGCAAAATTTAGTAACGGTTATGCGCTGAAACAGGCACTGGAATATATCCATCATCCACCAGTCAACGCCAATATGCTGCAGCTGGCACAAGGCTCGCATCCTGCACAGCAACGCCTGATCTTTGAAGAGCTGGTGGCGCATCAGATCAGTTTATTGACACGTCGGGCCTTTATTCAGCAAGTCGAAGCGCCTTCATTTGCGCCCAGTAAAACCTATGCCAAACAGCTCTTAGCCAGTCTGGCTTTTGAAATGACCGGTGCGCAAAAACGTGTATCCAGAGAAATCGTGCAGGATTTAAAAAGCAATAAACCGATGTTGCGTCTGGTGCAAGGCGATGTCGGCGCGGGTAAAACCCTAGTGGCTGGTGTCGCAGCTTGCCATGCACTGGAAGAAGGCTGGCAAGTTGCATTGATGGCACCGACCGAGATTCTGGCCGAGCAGCATTATCTGAATTTTAAACGCTGGTTTGAGCCTTTGGGCTTAAATGTGGCCTGGCTTTCCGGCAAGCAAAAAGGTAAAGCCCGTGCCGCAGCGGAACAGGTGATTCGGGATGGCAGCGCCCATCTGGTGATCGGAACGCATGCCCTGTTTCAGGAAAATGTCGAGTTTGCCAAACTGGGTCTGGTGATTATTGATGAGCAGCATCGCTTTGGTGTGGATCAGCGCCTTGCTCTCAGAAATAAAGGGCTAGATGGTATGTCTCCGCATCAACTGGTGATGACTGCGACTCCGATTCCCCGCACACTGGCCATGTCTGCCTATGGTGATCTGGATACCTCGGTGATTGACGAGCTGCCGCCGGGCCGTACCCCGATTCAGACCGTGACCATTCCATTAGATCGACGCGAAGAAGTCTTGCAACGGATTGCCAGCAACTGTGCTGAAGGTAAGCAGGCATATTGGGTGTGTACACTGGTAGAACAGTCCGAAACCCTGGATGCTCAGGCCGCAGAAGCGACCTTTGCCGAAATTCGCGAGCGCTTTCCTGCGCTGAATATCGGACTGGTACATGGCAAGATGAAAGCCGATGAAAAACAGGCGGTAATGCAGCAATTTAAAAATAATGAATTACAGCTCCTGATTGCCACCACCGTGATCGAAGTCGGCGTCGATGTACCCAATGCCTCCATTATGGTGATTGAAAATGCCGAGCGTCTGGGTCTATCTCAATTGCATCAGCTACGTGGCCGGGTCGGTCGTGGCGCCAAAGCCAGCTTCTGTGCCCTGCTGTATAAGCATCCACTTTCGCAAAATGGTCAGGAACGTTTAAGAATCATGCGCGAAACCAATGATGGTTTTATGATTGCCGAGAAAGATCTGGAGTTACGTGGCCCGGGTGAGCTGCTCGGGACCAAACAGACCGGGGACATGAATTTCCGTGTGGCCAAACTTGAACGTGATGATCACCTGCTCAATCAGGCACATTATGTGGCTCAGCAGATGCTCAAGGATTATCCCGATCAGGCCGAAGCATTATTGCAACGCTGGCTACCGGAAGCACCGCGCTATGCCTATGTTTAAATTACTGCAACATGGAAAATCCTGGCTGACCCGCTTACAGCCCTGCCAGCTCTGTCTGACCGATCATCAGTCCATTCATTCAGTCTGTGAAGATTGCTGGCGACAATTACCCTGGGCACATCAAACCATTCAACGGCAGGAAATGCAGTTCCAGATTGCCTGCGACTATGCTTACCCGATGGACCGGCTGATTCAACTGTTTAAATATGAACAGAAGCTGCATTTGCAAAATTTACTGGCAGGTGTGCTGTTAAGTTTAGACCTACCTAAAGTCAGTGCGATAATACCGATGCCGATCTCGAATGAGCGTCTGGCTGAGCGCGGTTATAATCAATCTCTAGTGCTGGCCAAACATGTGGCAAAACAGTTGAATGTACCCATCTGGCAACCTGTTCGACGAATGAAACAACACTCGCAAAAGGGCCTAAGCCGGCTGGAGCGGATTGAAGACATCCAATCACAATTCCAGATCAGTACCATTTCCAAGCTGCGTTACCGTCGGGTGCTGATTATTGATGATGTGGTGACGACCGGCAGCTCGATTCGAGCACTGAGCCAAACACTTGAACAACTGGGCTGTCAAAAAGTTTATGCAGCCTGTCTGGCAGGTGCTCAAATCTGAAAATTTAAGCTTGGGCGAGTAACTGCGACTTCACCCAAGGAATCACAATTTCAGTGGTCAAGGGTGCGAGTCGTAGCTCTTTTTCATCCAGATCGACCCATTTCATTTCGGCAATTTCCGCTTCAATTTTTGGTGCTTGATCCAGACTTACCCAATAGACATAACTCACCAGTTGATGATCTGGTTCATTCGCCGTCTGGGTTTCAAAACGCCCAATGAATTGCTGAATCTGTGCCTGTGTGCCAATTTCTTCCTGAATTTCACGCAACATCGTTGCTTCTGGTGCTTCATTTGGCTCCAGCTTGCCACCAACCTGCATAAAGCAGGACGTCCCTTTTTTACGAACCACCAGCAGTTGCTGCGCTTCATTTAAAATAATGGCTGCAGCCACCGTAATCACTTTCATTTATTTTCTACAAATCATGCTGTGGACAGCTTATTTTACAAGATCGGTCTGATCGACCATACCCCATTTCGCTTCAGGCGGCTGATAACTTTCAAACTGGCGCAAAATATCATCCAGATTATCACTCACAATTAAAGCATCGCTAAAGCGCGCTTTGGTAAAACCTTTCTCAGTCGTCATATGGATAAATTTGAGTAAATCATCGTAAAAACCATCTACATTTAAAAAAGCACAAGGCTTTTTATGAATTCCCAACTGTGCCCAGGTCCATTGTTCAAAAATTTCTTCCAGGGTTCCAGCACCACCCGGAATGGCAATAAATCCCTGTGCCAGTTCCGACATGCGGGTTTTACGTTCATGCATATTATCGACCACAAATAGCTCGGTAATATGCGGATGCGCCAGCTCACGATTGACCAGCTGTCTTGGAATTACGCCAATCACCTTGCCACCAGCAGCCAAAGCACTATCAGCGATAATTCCCATCAAGCCAGAACGACCACCGCCATAGACCAGCGTCTGATGCCTTGCTGCCAAGGTTTGGCCAACCTTTTCGGCAATCTGGGCATAGAGAGGATCCGAGCCCAGTGCTGAACCACAAAAAATTGCAATAGAATTCATCATTTCACTCTCCAATTGACGCTATATTGTACGAAATCGCTGCAAGCGCGCTTTTTCCAAAAATAACTGCTTAATATCAGTGTTTTTATTCAATTCCTTGTCTAAAATACACCCATTCCAATTCACATACTGCGCCAGGGAGAAAAGACAGCATGCTTGAAGCCTTTTACGCCACAGAGCGCGGTAGCTTAGAAGATATCACGATTAATGGTGATTTCGACCTGCATCCAGATTTAGTATGGCTTGATCTGATTGCACCTTCACAAGAAGAGCAGCAATGGATTCTAGATGCCTATGCGCAAAACTTACCGACCTTAAAATCGCTGGAAGATATCTCCTCTAGTGCCCGATTTTACCGTGATGATGACGGTATTTTGCATATCAGCACCTATTTTTTAACCAAAAATAAAAACTATCAGGTCGAGAATGAAAACGAAGATGAATCCAGCATGCTGGCGACGGTACAAACCGTAGCATTCATTCTGCATAAGGACCGTCTTTTTACCTTGCGTGGCGAAAAGCTGGTGGCCTTTCGTGCCTTCCGTGCCCGTGCGCGCCGCAATGATTATGAAATCGATTATAAAGATCCGACCTGGATTTTATTGGGCCTGCTCGAAGCCAAACTGGATGAGCTGGCCGACATTCTGGAAGATGTACATAAAGATTTAGAGAAATATTCAACTGAAGTGTTGAATAACCGCCATCGCGAGCAGATTCTCGATCTGGATGACATGATTACCCGGCTAGCTCAACTGGAAGATATGCTTGGTAAAGCGCAGCTCTGTCTGATCGATTTACGTCGTGTTCTGACTTTCCTGTCTCGTCCACGCGCCTTGGGCAGTCATATTTATGATGCGGATATCCGAGAACTCAGTGAAGATGTGCGCTCGCTGGTGGAGCATGATGCCTTCCTGTTCCAGAAAGTGCGCTTCCTGCTCGATACCACGTCCGGATTCATTAACACGGAACAGAACGATACGATTCGTCGATTCTCGATCCTGCCAAGTATGCTTGCACCGCCGATGCTCATTGCCAGTATTTATGGCATGAATACCGAAGTTCTGCCTTTTGCACAAGGCTCCATGAGCTTCATTATGGTCAGTATTATTTTGATCGGCTTTTTGATCGGGCCATTGATTTACTTTAGATGGAAGAAGTGGATTTAATTTCTTCACCCTCTCTCTAACTCTCTCCCATAGGGAGAGAGGACTTCCAATATTTATTGAGATAGTAGTTTTTAAAAATATCATTTCTATCCATAAATTTAGAGAGGAAGTTCCCTCTCCTTTTAGGAGAGGGTTAGGGTGAGGTCATATTTTAATCCTTCCTAACGTCCTTTTGATAAAGGAAGGAATTTACTTTTAAAATGTATCAACAATAAAAAAAAGCACCTTTCGGTGCTTTTTTATTTTTTTTATTTACTGAATGATCTGTAAATCATCCTGTAAATGACAGGCCTGAATGATATTCATCATTTTAGCAGGGACAGCTTTAAACTGTAGTCCTTGCGCTTGAGGCGTCTGGCGCAACCAGCGCACCAATACTGCCAAAGCCAAAGTACTACCACTTTCAAGCCCAGCTAGATTAACCACAAGCGGAAACTTGCTCTGTGACTGAACCACACGCAGACCATTTAGGTAATAGTCCTGCGCATTGGCATAGTCAATCTTGCCTGAAACCTGCAATTCCTGATCCTTGAATACAATCACGGCTCACCTATCTGATTATTTCTTGTTCTTGTCGATTGCAGCTTCTGCATCCGGTTTGAAGTTAGCAATAGCTTTATCTATATTACCGCCATTACGTTTTACTGTCGCAGCAAACTGGTTACGGAATTGCAAACCTAGATCGATACCCGATACGTTGATGTTGCGGATTTTCCATTGTGAGCCTTTGTCCACCAGCTGAAACGCTACCGGAATTTTCTCGCCTTTATTATTAAAGTCGATGGTTACAACAGGGTTTTTGCTGTTGCTGGCCTTGTATGGACGCACGCTATAGGTCTGATTACTAAACTTGGAAAATGCAGAACCATAATTTTCAATGAGCGTTTCACGGAAATTCTTTTCAAACTGCGCGCGCTGTGCAGCAGTACTATACTGGTTCGTCGCATAAGTCCCCATCACAATACGCGTGAAAGACTGTGAATCAATGTATGGATCCAGATTCTGGCGGACAATCGCTTTTACCAGCGCCGGATTGTTCTGCAATTTTGCATTATCAGCTTTGAGGCGCTCAATCAAACCATCTGCCACTTTTTTAATAAAAGCAGGTGGTGCTTCAGACGGTGCAGCAAACACTGTACCAGCAACCATTGTGGAAAGAATGCTTGCTGCAAGCGTTTGTTTTACTAAAGTTTTCACTGAAATCTCCTCAATCTATTATTCAACAAATGCAGGTTCTGCATCAGTCGATTCTGAAACTGTCGCCTGTTCTGGGGTAGTTTCTTGACTATCCGACGATTTACCGGCACCGCCAGTAATGAACTTCGTCACTAAATCTTCAATTTCCATGGTGCCTTGGGTATTGGCAATCTGATCACCACGTTTCAAATAGTTCAGACCACCACCTGGAATAATTTTCAGGTATTTTTCACCCAATAACCCATTGGTCGCTACCATAATATAAGCATCCTCATCAATATTGGTGATGGATTTCATGTTAGCTAACAGTTGTTTTTCCATGTCTTTTTGTTGCGCAGGTGCAGCCGCAGTATAGTCCGAACTATAACGTAACTCTTCCAGTGCTTCCTGCTGAACCTGCTTTAACTGTTCAGCATTAAATGAGGTCAATGAGCCATCCAGGGTCATATGCACGGTTGCCAGACGCGTCACTGGATCCAGGGTAATGTCATCCACCTGCCCCACTTTCACACCACTCAATGCCACTTTGGCACGCGGCTTGATCCCATTTACATTTTCAAAAGTCGCTGTCATTTTATAGCTGTCGGAAATATTGTGTCCGACCAGGCCACTGACACGCATCGCCAGGAAAAATAAGGCAATACCAAACAAAATAACAAAAACACCAACGGCCAGCTCACTAGTACGTGATTTCATTAAACACCTCCGAACATGACCGCAGTCAACACAAAGTCAAAGCCTAAAACGCACAGCGAAGAATACACGACTGTACGCGTTGTAGAAGTTGCAATACCTTCTGATGTCGGGACACAGGCATAGCCCTGATACACCGCAATCCAGGTACAAATTAATGCGAATACAAAACTTTTAATAATGGTGCCGTTCAAGACATCTTTATAGAATTGCACACTGCTTTCCATGCCGCTCCAATAAGCGCCTTCATCGGCACCCAGAAAATCCACCCCGACCATTTTGCCGCCCATAATCCCGACTGCGGCAAAGATGACGGAAAGCATTGGCAAGCTAAAAATCCCTGCCCAAAGACGAGGCGAAATTACCCGTTTTAATGGATCGACGCCGATCATTTCCATACTGGACAATTGCTCAGTGGCTTTCATCAGACCAATTTCCGCAGTCAAGGCTGAACCGGCACGTCCTGCAAACAGCAAAGCAGCGACCACAGGTGCCAGTTCACGCAGCAAGGTCAGCGCGACTGCTGTTCCTAGCATCGACTCACTACCAAAGGTCGACAAGATGCTAAACATCTGCAAACCAAGCACAGACCCAATAAACAGGCCAGAAACCACAATAATCAGCAGGGACAATACCCCAACCCGATACATCTGATAAATAAACAGCTTTACGCCAAGCCAGGTCGGTATGGAAAATAAAATCTGCAACAGCATCAGGGTTGCGACCCCAATCCCCTGTACACGTTCAATAACGCGTCTACCTAATGCGGCAATTGCATTCATGAACGAACCTCATCACTTAAATAAGCTTGATGACTAAACTGATAATCCACCGGACCTTCTACCGAACCGGTCAGGAATTGCTGTACAAAAGCAGACGGATGCGCTTTCAGCTCTGCCGGAGTGCCCTCGCCCTGAATTTTGCCTTCTGCCACCACATAGATGTAGTCTGCAATCGATAAAGTTTCTGCAACATCATGCGAGACAACAATCGTGGTTAAGTCCAGTGCTTCACGTAATGAACGGATCAGACGAGTCAAAACGCCCATCACAATCGGATCTTGTCCGGCAAAGGGTTCATCGTACATGATCAGCTCAGGATCCAGCGCAATCGCACGGGCCAAAGCCACGCGTCGGTTCATACCACCGGATAGTTCAGATGGCATCATCTGTTCTGCACCACGTAAACCGACTGATTCCAGCTTCAGTGCCACGATTTCCTTAATCAGATGTTCCGGCAATTTGGTATGTGCCCGAATCGGAAATGCGACATTTTCATACACGCTCATATCGGTAAACAAAGCACCGCTCTGAAACAACATACCCATCCGTGCACGTGCTGAAAAAAGTTCGGAACGTGACATCGTGGCAATATCTTTGCCGTCCAATAAAACCTGACCGTGCTCAGGAACCAGTTGCCCACCAATCAGTCTTAATAAGGTGGTTTTACCAGTACCGGATGGTCCCATAATGGCCGTAATCTGCCCACGACGAATATTTAAACTCACGTCGTCATAAATCACGCGCTCACCCCGCTTGAAGCTTAGATTCTTGACTTCAATCAGAGATTGAGTATCTCGCGCTGTTTGATTTTTCATAGCTGAGTTTATTCCTGCATTTTTTCAGCATGCATACTATAAAGGAACGAAGTTCAAAATGTTAGCAGTTGAAAAAGATGGTTTAATATCATAAAAAAATGACAATAATGGATTGTTTCGTATTTTTTATAATAAAAATATGCACTTAAGATTTAGTCAGGTACATTGATTAATTAAAAAGACTGTATAAATAATAGATAATATTACACAAAATCAAAGTCAATGCGATATATGGCATATACACCTCTATCAATTGAGATCGAAGAGCTAAGCTTTTCATATTAATAATTATCATAACCCTGACAAAATATGATTTAGTAGACATTTTACGTTAAAAAGCAAAAAACTCAATGCATAAAAAAACCGGTATTTCTACCGGTTTTTTATCTTCATCTAGCGACTGAATTAGTCGTTAAATTTACGACGTGGACGATCTTCACCACCGAACGAACGTTCACCACGTGGCTTGTCATCAAAGTTGCGACGTACTGGACGATCACCGAAATCACGCTTTGGACGGTCATCACCGAATGAACGCGCTGGACGATCACCGAAACCGCCTTCACGACGTGGAGCAGGACGATCACCAAAATCACGTTTTGGACGATCACCATAACCGCCTTCACGAGCTGGTTTATAATCTACACGGTTGCCACGGTTGTCATCATTAGAACGAGGACGGTCACCAAAACCACCTTCACGACGTGGAGCTGGACGATCACCGAAGTCACGCTTTGGACGGTCATCAAACGAACGTTGTGGACGATCACCGAAACCGCCTTCACGACGTGGAGCTGGACGATCACCGAAGTCACGCTTTGGACGGTCATCAAACGAACGTTGTGGACGATCACCGAAACCGCCTTCACGACGTGGAGCTGGACGATCACCAAAGTCACGACGTGGACGATCTTCGCCAAATGCCGGACGTTCGCCACGAGGTTTGTCATCGAAGCTACGACGTGGACGATCATCACCGCCTTCACGACGTTTGAAGTTGCTTTCGCCTTCAAAACGACGACCGCCACCGAAACCACCACGACCGCCATCACGACGACCACCATCACGGCCACGACCGCGACCAGCGCCATCACGGCTACCACGTGCAGGAGGTGGAGATGGCTCAAGACCTTCAATTTCAGATACGTTTAGACGCGCATCAAGGAAGTCTTCTAAAGCACGGATTTTACCGCGTTCACGGTAAGTCGCCAAAGTAATGGCTTTACCAGTACGACCCGCACGACCTGTACGACCGATACGGTGTACATAGTCTTCATTCTTCATTGGAAGACCGAAGTTGATGACGTGTGAAATAGTTGGTACGTCAAGACCACGCGCTGCAACGTCAGTTGCAACCAAGATCTTCGCACGACCTTCACGGATGCTGCGTAAACGACGGTTACGAACAGTTTGTGGCATAGCACCGTGAAGCGCTACAACTGATAGACCTGCTTCAGCAAGTTCTTCAGCCAACATATCTGTGTCTTCTTGAGTTGACGCAAATACAACTGCTTGATCAACGTCTTCTTCGTTCAACCAGTGAGTAAGAAGTTTTTTCTTGTGCTCGAAACCGTCAGTCCAATGCAAAGTCTGAGTAATATCAGTATTTGTAGAGTGACCAGTTTCGATCGAAATACGCATTGGATCATTCATCATGCGTTCTGCAAGTGTAATGATACGTGGTGCAAAAGTCGCAGAGAACATAAGAGTTTGTTTGCGGTTTGCAGCCAACTCACCAATTGCTTCTAAGTCTTCAGAGAAGCCCAGGTCAAGCATACGGTCAGCTTCATCGACGATTAACGCGTCAACTTTATCCAATTTGATTTGACGACGATTCACCAAGTCAAGTAGACGACCTGGAGTTGCAACAACAACTTGCGCGCCTTTCAACTGTTGAATTTGTTTACCAAAAGGCATACCGCCCATGATTGCTGCAATACGAACACCTTTCATGTGACGTACAAATGCGATTGCGTCTTGACATACCTGTTGTGCCAATTCACGAGTCGGTGAAATCACCAAAATATTCGGTTGAGTAACCGCTTTCATACGGTCTTTAAACGGTACTAATGTATCTTGGTTTGCCAACGCATTTAACGTAGGCAGTAAGAATGCAGCAGTTTTACCAGAACCTGTTTGGCTTGACACAAGAAGGTCTTTGCCTTCAAGCGCAGCTGGAATCGCTTGTTCTTGTACAGGAGTAGGAGTAGTAAAGCCTAAAGCGTCGAGAGCCTGTGTTAGAGATTCGTCGAGGGAAAAATCAGCAAAAGTTTTGCTCATAGAGAGTATTCACCCTGAAGTGGGTGCTCCATTTAATAAATAACAATTATGGACATCGGCAAAAAGCGGCACAGCAAATAATGCTGAAAATATTAGGATTCAGCAGCGATCCGAGTAACGACGATGTGGATATAACGCACGCATGATTACGGCCGCAAACCTGAAGGAATCGCTTAAGCGATTGGGGCGCGAAGGATATGTCCTCTCTATGGACAGCACGCGCATACAATGATTAGAAGATAGTGTTCAGGTAAAGAACAGAAATTAAGTGCGTGGCAGAATTATAGCAGAATATTTCACAATGTCATTAAGTTTTAAAACTAATTTTCCTTATTCACAATTTATCTATATATTTCTAATACTTAAAATATAATAAAAAATGTAACAGATGGTATAAAAAGTCACTTTTCGCCAATTCACCTGATATTTCCAGTATTCAAGCAAACATCAATACCCCTATACCAGTCTCTCGCGACTTAAATTTCCGTGCATAAAAAAGGCATCCCGAAGGACGCCTTTTCTCAATATTAGATCTGATTCATCTAAACCCGATTATTTTGCTGCTTCGCCCCAAGCAGGAACAACTGCTTGCATTAAAGGCTTAAGCATTTTCATTGAACAAGCCAAAACTTGACCATTTTCCATAGAGTCGCTACCACCACGTGCATCAACTACAGTACCGCCTGCTTCTTTTACGATCAATTCGCCAGCTGCGATATCCCAAGGCTTTAAACCAAGTTCGAAATAACCATCGAAACGACCTGCAGCAACATAGGCTAAATCCAATGCTGCAGAACCTGAACGACGATATTGCGCGCCAGCTTCAGTTACATTTAACAGGGTTTGAAAATGGTTCTTGGCATAAGACACAACTTCGCCATTACGCTTGGCACGATAAGCGTGACCAACAGCCATAAAAGTATTTTCCAGGCTGTCTTTAACATTCACACGAATACGGCGCTGGTTCATCATGGCACCACGACCACGACTGGCAGAGAATAGCTCATCTTTCACCGGGTCATAAATCACCCCGTGTTGAGTAATGCCTTTGTGCTGAACTGCGATAGAGATACAGAAATGCGGGAAACCGTTAATGAAGTTTAAAGTACCATCTAGCGGATCGATCACCCAACACCAATCGGCGTCATGACCTTTACCTTCCTGATAGCCAAACTCTTCACCAAGGAAACTGTGATTTTTATAGCTTTTACGTAGGGTATCGATGGTCAACTGTTCCAAATAACGATCTACACGCGTTACCGGACCATCAATTCCTTTTTCTTCGACTTGTAGATCGAGTTTATGACGATTCTGATGCGCTTTTAAAAGCTCTTGACCAACTAACTGAGCCGCACGCGCAGCCATCACCACCATAGGTTCCATTGAACACCCACTACAAATTTGAAGACACTGATAAAGAATAATGCATAAAAGCCCCGATATCTTAGCAAATATCGGGGCTTTTTTGGGAAAAATGTGTCTAAAATTTTTAAGAACTTATGACAAGATGCTTTGCCCCAGGCTGGACCAAGCCTGATTGATCGATTTTTCAATGCCTTGCGTATCCAGACCCGCTTGCTGCAACATCTGTGCATGGGTCGCTTGCGCCATAAACGTATCATCCAGACCCAGATTCAACATCGGTTTGACAATCTGTGCTTCTGCCAGATATTCATTCACGGCACTACCTGCACCGCCCATCACTGCATGTTCTTCCACCGTGACAAACAGACTGGTGCTTAAAGCGAGATCATCGAGCATTTGAGTATCCAGTGGTTTGACAAAACGCATGTTAACCACACGCACGCCAATCTCATGTTTCACGGCAAATGCTTCAGCAGCGTCGACTGCAGCCTGTACCCGGCTACCAAATGCCAGTATAGAAATATATTCATCATACTGCCCATTAAAGCTGGCCACAATTTCCGCCTGACCGATCGGAATCTCGATCATCTTTTGCTGGATATCGACGCCCAGTCCATTGCCACGCGGATAACGTACCGCTGCCGGCCCTGGATACAAATACGCTGTATGCAGCATTTGACGGCATTCATTTTCGTCTTTCGGCGCCATGATCACGATATTCGGGATAGTACGCATATAGGCATAGTCATAAGCACCGGCATGCGTCGGGCCATCTTCACCAACCAGACCGGCACGATCAATACCGAAAGTAACATCCAGATTCTGCAAAGCCACGTCATGTACCAGTTGATCATAACCGCGTTGCAGGAAAGTCGAGTAAATTGCAACCACCGGCTTCAAGCCTTCACAAGCCATACCGGCAGCCAAGGTAACCGCATGCTGTTCGGCAATCGCGACATCAAAGAAACGTTCTGGATATTCTTTGGCAAATTTGACCATGCCTGAGCCTTCGCACATCGCAGGTGTGATTGCGAGCAAACGGGCATCTTGTGCCGCTTCATCGCAAAGCCATTGTCCAAATACATCCGAATATTTCGGTGCAGTATTGCTGGCGGCAACGGCGTTGATTTTGCTAATCGCGTGATATTTGATTTGATCGGATTCTGCCGGAGCAAAGCCTTTGCCTTTTTTAGTATAGATATGAATCAGGCGTGGGCCTTTACGCTTTTTCAGCGCATTAAAGACATGCACCAGCTGTTTGACATCATGACCATCGTACGGGCCAAAATAGTCAAAGCCAATGGCTTGGAATAAGTTATCTGCAGCATCGGTCGCTGCACTGTGCAAACGCGAGTTATACAACCATTCTGGATGTGGCTGTACATATGCCTCACCCTGCTCGGTAACATTAACGAACTCACCGCGCTCCCAAATGGCAGCCAGATGTTTGGCAAAACCACCGGTACTGCAAGAAATCGACATATCATTGTCGTTCAGCACCACCATCAGATCAGCACTGTGTGCCACGGCATCATTCAAGGCTTCAAAAGCCATACCTGCCGTCATGGCGCCATCGCCAATAATTGACACAACTTCACACGGATTATTCTGATAACGACGTGCAAGCGCCATACCTAGGCCAGCAGAAATTGCCGTCGAAGAATGCCCTACCCCAAAAGTATCAAACTCAGATTCTTCACGAGCCGGGAACGCTGCCAGACCGTCTTTGGCACGAATGGTGGTGAGCTGTTCACGACGACCAGTCAACACTTTATGCGGATAGGCCTGATGACCTACATCCCAGATCAGGCGATCATGTGGCGTATTAAAGCAATAGTGTAAGGCCACGGTGAGCTCAATTACACCGAGGTTGGCACCAAAATGTCCGCCACTTTGCCCGGCAGCATACAAAATGAATTGACGTAACTCATCCGCCACTTGTTCCAGCTGGCTTTGCTCGAGTGCACGCAGTTGCTCAGGATGATTGATCGCATCAAGCAACGGTGTTACAGGGCGTTGAGTTGGGATTTCTGTATACAGCATATTATGGCAAAGCCTTCTAAAGCCTGGCAAATCTAAAGCTAGGTCAATGGGGAGTACCCGATCATATAGCTGAATTGTAGCAGCTTCAATTCAGCTACGCTTCTAGCGATGCAATATTAAACAATGATCTCGTCGGGGTGAAAAATTGCAGCCTACGATTATCCTGAATAATCTTACTATTTATCAACTATTATCGTTCGCTTTCTACAAAAAAGAAAATCTATTGCAGAATTTCGACTTTGCAATTCTACCAATGTTCAAGCATTACGCTATACTTTAGCCAATTTCAGGATTTAACGGGTTCAGCTGTGCCAATCGAATTTGTCGCAACGTCAAGATTACCTACCGCTCACGGTGAATTTAAAATTACTGTATTTCAAGACCCTAAGACCGGTGAAGAACATGTCGCACTTTCCAAAGGACTTGAAGAAGTATCAGATGAGCCTGTAGTGGTGCGTGTGCATTCTGAATGTTTAACCGGTGATGCCTTTGCTTCACTCAAATGCGACTGTGGCCCGCAATTGCAAGCGACTTTAAAACTGATCAATGAATTGGGCCGCGGGGTCATTCTGTATTTGCGTCAGGAAGGTCGTGGCATTGGCCTGACCAATAAAATTCGCGCTTATGCCCTGCAAGATCAGGGACATGACACGGTCGATGCCAATCTCATGCTGAACTTGCCAGCAGATGCACGCCAATATGATATGTGCAGCATTATGCTGGATCATTTACAGGTCAAAGCAGTACGTCTTGTGACCAACAATCCTTCCAAAATCGAGGCTTTAAAAGCCCAAGGGATTAATGTGGTCGATCGTGTGCCTTTGACTGTAGGCTTAAATCCTTTTAATGAACAATATCTTAAGACCAAGCACGAACGCATGGCACATCTTTATCAGAAAGAAGATTTTTAATATTTTTAACCCCCGTCCCACCTTATTTTAACTTAATCCCTCCAAACCTCCCTTTCTTGCGCTTCGACTTAAAGCCATACTTAAGTCTTGCTCAGGGAGGCTTTCCCTCTTTTTCTTAAAAATGGAGTTAGGGGAAGATTAAATCGTCATGGAAAAAATCCGGTTCTCAGGCATCCGTCGTTTTAAACGTAAATCAAAAGCCATACAAATATTGCGTACAAATGGTTTCCCTTTCTCCAGAATCGTGACTGACGAGTCTGAAAATTGAATCAAACCATCCTGTGCCATTTCCTCAAGCTGTTCCAAAACCTCATCAATTTCAGGGAAAAGCATCTCGGAATTTTCCCATGAGGTGCTAAAGCTACACATCAAATTTAGAATATGTTGCCGGATGATCAAATCTTCCTGATTTAAGACATGTCCTTTAAATACCGGAATTTCATTGCGCGCCAGGCATTCATAATATTCTTCAATGGTTTTCACATTCTGGGCAAAGCTGTACCAGCTATCGCTGATCGAAGAAATCCCGAGTCCAATCATCACCTGGGTTTTAGAGGCGGTATATCCCATAAAATTGCGGTGCAATGTTCCAGCTTGAAAGGACTGGTACATCGCATCTTTTTCTAAAGCAAAGTGATCCATGCCAATTTCATGATAACCATGCGCGAGTAACTTCTTTTTACCTTCTTCATAGCATTCCCGTTTGATCGCATCTTTGGGCACATCGGCATCTTTAAAACCGCGCTGACCATTACCTTTAATCCAGGGCACATGTGCATAGCTATATAAAGCCAGACGGTCCGGCAAGAGCGAATTGGTTTGTTCAATAGTATTTAAAACATCATCCAGACTCTGAAATGGCAGACCAAAGACCAGATCATGGGAAATTGACTCATAGCCAATTTCACGTGCCCATTCGGTCACCTGTTTAACATTTTCATAAGGCTGAATCCGGTGAATCGCCTTTTGCACGGTTTCATTATAATCCTGCACCCCATAACTGACCCGACGAAAACCCAGATCATACAATCCTTGCAAATGCTCACGTGTGGTATTGTTAGGATGGCCTTCAAAACTGAATTCATGTACAGGCGCTATGTCAGCTTTGGCCAGAATGCCTTGAATCAGTTGAGCGAGATGCGCCATTGAAAAAAAGGTCGGCGTCCCCCCGCCCAAATGAATCTCTTTAATGATGGGCTTTTCTTGTAATAGCTCACAATATAAATCCCATTCTTTTAATACCGCCTGAATATAAGGCTGTTCCATTTCATGTTTTTTTGTGACTCTCTTATGGCAACCACAAAAGGTACACAGGCTTTCGCAAAATGGTAAATGGATATACAGACTAATGCCTTCGTTTTGATTGGATTCTGCAAAAGACTTTTTTAGCGTTTGCTTCCATTGTTCCAGTGAGAAATTCTGCTCTTCCCAATATGGAACAGTGGGATAACTGGTATAGCGTGGCCCGGGAACATTGTATTTTTGAATCAGGGAATTGACCTGTACCGACATGAGACCCACCTATTACCGTCGAGAAATGCTCAAGCCAATGAGCGCTTGTGAGTTATTGTGCTAAGCTTGAAAAAAGAATTCAACCTAGCCATTTAGTCGGATTTAATGATGCATTCTGCTTATGAATAGTGGAATGTAATGTCTGGGTTGATGAATTGCATCACCAAATTAGACCTTAATCTTTGACTGATTTTATGCTTTGATGTCGTTAGTTTTTTATTTCCCTACGAGGGCTCTGATGCAGCATCCTACATCTACGGATATTCAACACGTTCGTGAATTTCTCCTCGACTTGCAGGCACGGATTTGTGCAGCATTAGAACAGCAGGAACGTGCTGGCGGCGGTACGGCCGAATTTATCATCGATGACTGGGAGCGTCCAGAAGGTGGTGGTGGCCGTTCACGTGTTTTGCAAAATGGTACGGTGATTGAAAAAGGTGGGGTAATGTTCTCTCACATCAACATTTCCAAGCTACCTGCTTCTGCGACCGAACGCCATCCCAATATTGCCGGTGCCAAAGCGCAAGCGATGGGGGTATCACTGGTCATCCATCCAAAAAACCCGAATATACCGACTTCGCATGCCAACGTGCGTTTATTTGTGGCAGAAAAAGAAGGCCAAGATCCGATCTGGTGGTTTGGTGGTGGTTTTGACCTGACCCCATTTTATCCGAATGATGAAGATGTATTGTCCTGGCATCAAACGGCGCATGATCTGTGTGTGCCATTTGGCGAAGAAGTTTATTCTGAACATAAACAATGGTGTGATAATTATTTTTATCTAAAACATCGTGATGAACAGCGAGGCGTTGGCGGCTTGTTTTTTGACGACCTAAATCAATGGGATTTTGAAACCTGTTTCCAGTATATACAGGCTGTAGGCAATGGTTACTTAGAAGCCATTCTGCCGATTTTCCAACGCAATCAGGATAAGCCTTATACCGAAGCACAACGCGAGTTTCAGTTATACCGTCGCGGCCGTTATGTGGAATACAATCTGGTTTATGACCGCGGCACCCTGTTTGGCTTGCAGACTGGTGGCCGGATTGAATCGATTCTGGTCAGCCTGCCCCCGCTTACCGGATGGTCTTATCGTCCTGAATGGGATGAAGGCTCACCGGAAAAACGTTTAACAGATTACTACCTGAAACCACATGACTGGTTAACAGAATTAAAATTCAATGCAATGAAATGATACAAACAGCCCTCAAATAGAGGGCTGTTTTAATAGATATATCCTCTATACTGCTGCATAGAAATACCTGATTTGATCGCGGCACCCTATCGCTACATCGATCATATTCCATTTGATGTCTAGTGAGAATAACAATGCATAATCTTCAATTAAATCTACCTGTGTTGGCCTTTTGGCTTTTTCTGGCTCTCGCCATCAGCGCGATGAGTACTGCAATTTTGAGTCATAATCTGATTCTGGATGGTGCCGCTATTCTGGTGAGTATCCTGACTGGGTTTGGGGTTGTTCTCAGTATGGCGCTGATGTTTGCGGAACATATTATGGATATTTGTAGTTCCTAAAAACCTGATAACTTAGCAGCAATTTAAAATCGCGCAAGCTTTAGTCCCTGCGCTTTTTCACGTATATTGATGGCCATTTCCGCACATGGACATTGTGAAATGAGCAAACAATTTGCCGTGATTGGTAACCCGATTGAACAATCACGTTCTCCAGAATTGCACCACGCCTTTGCAGCCAAAACTGGTGTCGACCTGAATTATAGTAAACGTCTGGCGCCACTGGATGGTTTCAAAGCCGATATTCAGGAATTCTTTGGCCAGGGTGGTAGCGGCATGAATGTCACCGTACCCTTTAAAGAACAGGCTTTTACCCAATGTCAGGTGCTAAGTGAACGGGCCAAAATTGCCAAAGCAGTGAATACTTTATGGATGGAAAATGGTGTCCTGCATGGCGACAATACCGATGGTCAGGGACTGGTTGAAGCAATTCGAGCACTAGATTGGCCACTGGAAAATACAGATATTTTAATTATTGGTGCAGGCGGTGCCACGCGTGGTGTAATTTATCCCCTAGCCCAGGCAGGTGCGAAAAAAATCGTGATCGCCAATCGTACCTTGGCACGGGCGGAACAACTGGTCGCTGATCTTCAGAATGCCGTACCGCAAGTCGAATTACAGGCGATTTCACTAGACACTTTAGCCGGTGAATTTGATTTGATGATTAATGCCACTTCTGCCAGTCTCAGCGGTGATGCCCTGGTTTTACCGGAAACGCTACAGTTTAAACGGGCCTATGAAATGGCCTATGGCAAACCTTCTTCCTTTCTGGATCAAGCCAAGGCACGCGGTGTACCGACATCTGAAGGTTTTGGCATGCTGGTCGGTCAAGCAATTGAATCTTTTTACATCTGGAATGGTATCAAACCGGATTTAAAAGAGTTTCTTTAAAACCCCTATCTCTCTAATGAGTTCAGTTCGGGTTGCAACTGCAACCCTTTACTTCCCTCCTACTACTTTTTATAAGCTGAAAAACCATGGATTGGTTTTAATGACATTTTAAAATGAGTTATTTTGCCACCTGAATCCGAGCACAATTCATACAAAAATATACTGGACAAATCACCTTTTAACTCATTAAATTCCATTGATATAACAAGTTTTTAATCTTCCTGTAATGTAAACACCTAATGATGAAATTCGATGATTTCATTCATTAGTCTTAAAAATCGATTAGCTTTTCTGACATTTTTATTCACTGAATTCATCAATGTTTTTTTATCCCGAATGTGAATAATCAAAGAATCGATACAGATAATCCAAAACTAATTTCAATCAGGATTAAACGCATGCCAGCATATAAAGCCCCTTTACACGACATTCGCTTCCTTATGAATGAAGTGCTTGACTACCCTGCGCACTACCAGAATTTGTCGAATGGTGAATATGCCGATGCCGACACGGTAGATATGATCTTAGAAGGCGCTGCAGATTTCTGTGAAAATGTACTGTCGCCGTTGAATCAAAGCGGTGATGAAGAAGGCTGTCATTTTGAAAATGGAGAAGTAAAAACACCGAAAGGCTTTAAAGAAGCTTACGACCAGTTCGTACAAGGTGGCTGGCAAGGTCTGTCTTATCCTGAAGAATTTGGTGGCCAAAACCTGCCAATGTCTTTAAACCTGATCAAATCGGAAATGATGGGGACTGCAAACTGGTCATTCCAGATGTATCCGGGTTTAAGTGTGGGTTGTATCAACACTATCATGCAATATGGTACCGATGAGCAGAAAAACACGTATCTGCCTCACTTAGTTGCAGGAACTTGGGCGGGCACCATGTGTCTGACTGAGCCGCAATGTGGTACTGACTTGGGTCAAGTTAAGACCAAAGCAGAGCCGAAAGAAGATGGCAGCTATGCCATTTCAGGCACCAAAATCTTTATTTCCGCAGGTGAGCACGACCTGACTGAAAATATCGTACATATCGTACTGGCACGCCTTCCGGATGCACCGCAAGGTACCAAAGGGATTTCTCTGTTTATCGTACCGAAATTTATTGCTGCTGCAGATGGCGGGATCGGCGAGCGTAATCCAGTGAACTGCGGTTCGATTGAACACAAAATGGGGATTCGCGCTTCAGCAACGGCTGTACTGAATTTTGACAATGCGACTGGCTACCTGATTGGCGAACCGAATAAAGGCTTGCACGCTATGTTCACCTTTATGAACACGGCGCGTATTGGTACTGCGATTCAGGGTATTTGTCATGCTGAATTGTCATTCCAGGGTGCTTTACCGTATGCCAAAGAGCGTATGTCAATGCGCGCCCTGTCTGGCAAAAAAGATCCGGAAAAAGTAGCGGATGCGATCATTCACCATGCTGATGTCCGCCGTATGCTATTGACGCAAAAAGCCATTGCTGAAGGTGGCCGTGCCATGATTTATCATGCAGCAAAAATTGCCGACAACATGAATGATGCTTTGCTGCGTGGCGATACTGCAGCATTTGAACAGCATGATGACCATCTTGGGTTCTATACTCCAATCCTGAAAGGCTTCCTGACCGAAATGGGTTATGAGGCATCAAATCACGGTATGCAAGTCTTCGGTGGACACGGCTATATCAAAGAATGGGGCATGGAACAGATCGTACGTGACTCACGTATTTCTACCTTGTATGAAGGCACAACAGGCGTTCAGGCACTGGATCTGATTGGTCGTAAAGTGCTGTTGACCTCGAAAGGCAAAGTGATTCGTGATTACACTGCTGAAATCCTGAAATTCTGCGGTCAGCATGCACGTAATAAATATATGCGCCGCTTTGCCTGGGATTTAACCAAGCTCTGTGCACAGTGGAATGCACTAACTGTGCGTATCATGCTGGCTGCACGTAAGGACCGCGACATCGTTTCTTCTGCATCAGTCGATTTCCTGATGTTCTCCGGTTATGTGATGATGGCGTACTTCTGGGCACAACAAGCCGCAGTCGCTTCAGCCAAACTGGCTTCTGGCGATGGTGCGGAAGTACCAGAGTTCTATAAAGCAAAAATCAAAACTGCTGATTTCTACTTTGAACGTATCCTGCCACGTACCCAAGGTCATGCAGAAGCGATGGTGAATCCGTCTAAAACCATGACGGCACTCGCGCCAGAACACTTTAGCTTCGATTACTAACCAGAACACTTTAGCTTCGATTACTAAGCTGTAAATTGACTTGAAAAGGGCGCTTCGGCGCTCTTTTTATTGATGTAGATGCCCTTCTTCAACTTAAAAAACCTTTCTGGATAGAAAATATACAAATTTAATTTTATATTTTTCAACATCCTAATAAATTAGCCAAATAAAACGCTTGTATATCTCAAAATAAGCGGTATGATAATCCCAACTAGAAAAATTCTTGTTTTGGTTAGTCTTCTTTTAAGTATCGCAGTTTTAGTCATAAACCTTCGTATTACAGATCAAAAAGCTCCATCCTTTTTATTTTTCAAAGTTACAGTTAGTCATCTGAAATTTTGGCTATAAATTCATACGATTCAATAGGTTATATTATGTCTAATACAGTTAACGGTACAGTAAAATGGTTCAACGAAACTAAAGGTTTCGGTTTCATTCAACAAGAATCAGGTCCAGACGTTTTTGCTCATTTCAGCGAAATCACTGGTTCAGGTTTCAAAACTTTAGTTGAAGGTCAAAAGGTTTCTTTCAGCGTAGCTCAAGGTCAAAAAGGCCCTACAGCTGTAAATATCGTTGCTCTATAATTTAGACGCAAGATATTAAAAAAAAGCACTCTTAGAGTGCTTTTTTTGTGCCTGTAATTTCTTTCATTCAGCGCTAGTTTTTAAAGATTATTGGGTTGATCTAAAAACCGGTGTGCTCTATGCCAGGCTAAAAATACCGGATCAGGTGCAAAACGTTTTGGTACGTCGATTCGTTTACCGTGATAGGGTTTTAAATAGGCGTATAAACTCGCATCTTGCTTGGCTTGATTCGCAAGACACACTTTAAGCCCTTTATCTAGCGTGATAAATCCTTGATCAAAAGCTTGATCCAATAAAGAAGATAAACAAATTCCATTACGCGGATTTTTTCTATGTACCTGATTTTCAGACCAAGGTACGATATGAGAAGCCACTAAAAAGGCTTTGGTCTTAATACCAGAGATCGCACATTGATATTGATAATTAAGTTTAACTTGTAAAGCAAATTGCTGGTGTGGCGAACCGCGAACTTTTACATTGGCATATTGATCTTCAACACTATAATCGAGGATTTCTTGACGTAAATGCGTATCTAACAAAGCATCCTGTTTTTCGCCTATTCCTGCTAATTTAAGTAATCGCCAAAAATCATCTGCCGTGATCTCATTCATGCTATATTGTTGAAAAAAATGTTCCCAAGTATTTCCGCGTGGTTTAAAAGTCCATTGAAAATCTTCCAAATCGGACTGCAGAATAGGATCTATAAAACGTATACCATCGATCACTTTCGCAAAGACCGGTTTGGTTCGGCGTTTTTGATGATTTTGAGGAATGGCAGTACAGTAGGTGCAATAATCTTGGCTATACGGCCTGCACCATAAAGATAGAATTGATTTTTAATTTCAGAGGCTTTTTGCGGTCGTCGATATAAAAAGAAATCCCCTTCCCTGACTCGATTATATTTAGACTGATCCCAATGATATTCTTTAAAGTCCCGATCTTTATAAACCAGATGATCACTTTTACTATCAAAAATAAAGAATCGGGTATTAGTTAAATCCAGCTGTTGAAAATCCCATAATGTATCCACCTGCCCACCCTCTAGAAATTATAATATTCATTTAATTTAATCTTTGAATATTCTCAGAAAACTTCTCTCTAAGAAAGCGTCAATCAGAATTTAGGCATTTTATTTAAGGCAATAAAAAAACCCAATAGAATCCTATTAGGGTTTCTTTTAGAACAATGGGGAAATTAAATAATTAAAGAAATTCTTCCAGTACCGAATTTAAAAAGATATGCCCCTGCTCGGTACATGAAAGCCGATCTTGATCATCGACCATTAATTTTCTATCACGTAAAGAACTCAGTAACTCATCTAAAGTATCTAGACTCAAACCGGTACGTTCAGCATAGAGTTTGGCTTCCACACCCTGATTTAAACGTAAGGCATTCATCATAAATTCAAAAGACAGGTCGGCATCTTCAATGCGCTTAAACTGCACATGTTCTGCAGGTACTTTGGCTAAGTAGTCCTTAGGTAGACGGGTTTTCTGGAACCGATACACGCCATCCGGCTGAGTGACTTTGCCATGTGCTCCGGCGCCAATTGCCAGATAATCACCAAACTGCCAGTAATTCAGATTATGCGCTGAAGGCAGTTCTTTACGCCAAGCCGAAACTTCATAGTTGACAAAACCCTGGGCTTTTAAATAAAGCTCACCCTGCTCCTGAATATCTTCCAATACTTCATCGACAGGCAAAATCGGTTGAGTCCGGAAAAATACCGTATTGGGTTCAATCGTCAACTGATACCAGGAAATATGCGTAGCACCCTGTTCTACCGCCAGTTTTAAATCATGTAAAGCCTGTTCTAAAGTCTGTTCCGGTAAACCATGCATCAAGTCGACGTTAATGCGCTGAAAGCCAGCTTCACGTGCCAGCCCAATGGCAGAAATCGCATCTTCATTGCTGTGAATCCGTCCCAAACGCTTGAGATGCTCGGTATTAAAACTCTGCACCCCAATTGACAAACGATTAATGCCGGCCTGCAAATAACCGGCAAACGGATCATGTTCGACCGTACCGGGATTGGCTTCCAGCGTAATCTCACAGCCTTCGGCAAAGGGAATAACGGCTTTGAGCTGATCAAATAACCATTGATAGCCTGGGGCAGAAATCAGTGACGGCGTCCCCCCACCAATAAAGACACTGTGAATCTGCCGGCCTTGGGCAAAATCGACCTGAGTTTTAAAGTCTTCCACCAGTGCTCGTAAATATTCCTGTTCCAATTCCAGTGATAGCTGACCATCCGGAACCGCATGCGAATTGAAGTCACAATAAGGACATTTGCGCACACACCAAGGCATATGAATATATAAGGACAAAGGGACAGCAGCAGGATTCAATTCAGCCAAAGAACTACTCAAAAACGATTACAAGATATAGCCGAATTTTAACATGACTAGGCGGCAACACTGCTAAAATTAAATTTGATCGTGTGATATGTCTAAAAATTTAAATAGAATTAGTCAGTTAAAATTATGAAAATATCTTCTCAACTTATTATTTTACTTCCTTTGGTTTTTGCAATCGGTGTTTTATTGACACTCCAGACTGCAATTAATATACAACTGAAAGAATATTTATATTCTCCTATTCAAGCTGCATTTTTTTCCTTTTTGATTGGTACAATAGTGCTCGCCGTAATCGTACTTTTTCAGTCCAATCCCAAACCCGGTTTACAGGAATTGATGAGTGTTCCCTGGTATTTATGGCTAGGGGGAATCGTGGGTGTATACGCGATTAGTATGAGCATTTATGCAGCACCCAAACTTGGCTTTCTGGTTCTTAGCGGTCTCATTATTTTTGGTCAGATGGTGATGTCGATGCTGGTCGATCATCTGGGGTTATTGGGTAATGAAAAAATGCCGGTTAACTGGCAACGTCTTTTAGGCGGCGTGGTAATTTTTATTGGTGTGCTTCTCACTTTACAACGCTAAACCTTCTATTTAAGCACATGATCACGATGAGTAATTTTTGTGTCGAATGTTTCACCAGTCACAACCTTTGGTTTTGAATTAAAAAAACTGTTTCATCTGATGTTACCCATTCTGGTGACCCAATTTTCTCAGGCTGGTCTGGGTCTGATTGATACCATTATGGCCGGTCACCTGTCTGCTACCGATCTTGCCGCGATTGCCGTCGGAGTAGGACTCTGGATTCCGGTGATGCTGCTGTTTAGTGGCATTATGATTGCCACGACGCCTTTGGTTGCTGAGGCCAATGGCGCACGCACACCTGAAAAAATTGCCACCATTGCACGTCAATCGCTTTGGGTTGCCCTGATTCTTGGGGTAATTGCCGGCTTGATTTTGCAACTCTTGCCGGCCACTTTGCCACTTTTAGGTGTACCGGAAAGCTTACAACCTAAAGCCGGTTTATTTCTGCATGCGATTGGTTTTGGTATGCCAGCGGTAACCATGTATGCGGCCTTACGCGGCTATTCTGAAGCGATTGGAAATCCGCGTCCGGTGACCGTGATTAGTTTATTGGCGCTGGTCTTGCTAGTTCCGCTGAACTATATCTTTATGTATGGTATTGGCCCTGTTCCGGCCCTAGGCAGTGCAGGCTGTGGGTTTGCCACGGCGATTTTACAGTGGCTAATGGTCATCACCCTCGCGTTGTATATCTTTAAAAATAAGGCCTATCAACGTACCCAGCCTTTTACCCATTGGGAAAAAATCAACCCGGAATGGATGAAGCGCATCTTACAGCTTGGCTTTCCAATCGGATTGGCAATTTTTTTTGAGGTCAGTATTTTCAGTACTGCTGCAATTGTGCTGAGTCCTTTGGGTGAGACCATTGTCGCTGCCCATCAGATTGCTATTTCTGTCACTTCACAACTGTTCATGATTCCCATGTCACTGGCGATTGCCCTGACCATTCGGGTTGGCACCTACTATGGTGAACAGAACTGGCAAGCCATGCGTAAAGTACAATATCTCGGCCTGATTACTGCCACTATTCTGGCGATCCTGACCATGATTCTGCTTTGGGTTTTCCGCAATGAAATCGTAGCACTCTACACCTCAGATCTGATCGTGACCCAAATTGCGGTGTATCTGATTCTGTTTGCCATTGCCTATCAGCTGATGGATGCCTGGCAGATCAGTGCGGCAGGTTGTCTGCGCGGCATGCAGGATACCAAGGGGCCAATGTGGATTACCATGCTGGCTTACTGGGTCATCGCCTTCCCGGTCGGGGTGTATTTGTCCCGCTTTACCGACATGGGCGCCGCCGGTGTCTGGGTTGGCCTGATTGTAGGCCTCAGCGTAGCTTGTATACTTTTATTGGGCCGTTTATATGGCAATAATAAACGCTTAAGTCTAAACAACTAAACACTTTTATTTGATTAATTTAAGCTAGAAAATGCGCTGAGATTAAAGATCCAGCGCATTTTTTAATCCTTGTGGAATCTCAGATTCATCCACTACATCTTTAATCACCACCTGCCCCACAATTACATCCGTACCATTAAAAGTCATGGTGGGTGAACCATATAGCTCATAACCTTCATTTAAGGCACGGGTGACCCGCGCACAAAAATGTACATCATCTTTCCCGGTAAAATATCGATAGACTT
Organism: Acinetobacter sp. L-24; assembly: GCF_056857555.1. Next base: position 97,214 of record NZ_JBSXNI010000040.1, read on the forward strand.
TCATTGAATTTTCTTCATTACTATACTCTGTTTATTCTAAGCTTTTAGCTATAAAACAACATTCAGAATTAGTACTCGGTCTTATCTAAAACGATGACGGATTCCGGCATATTCTTATAGTTTAAACGCAAGCAATAAAGATAAATCTTTTAACAAATCAAAGATGATGCATTAAACATGGAGAAGCTGAAGGAAATCACAACACAACCTCTACAATTAAATCTAGGCAATTGAACCGTTGTCACCTATGATCAAATACATCCATTCATAGTTGGTTTCAAGGAATCTCGCATGGCAAAAACGGCTAGCACACCCGGTCGTCGCTTTATGAAACTTGCCGGAATGACCGCAAGTATTGCAGGTAAAACCCTCTCCAATTCCATTAAAAATTTAACTGCCGATGACGAGCAGAAAAACACTGCGCGCAGTAAATTATTTCAGGATATTGGTGTGCAGATTGCGGATACCTTGGGGGAAATGAAAGGCGCAGTCATGAAAGTTGGCCAGATCGCCTCTCAATATAAAGATGTTTTCCCGCCCGAAGTCGCTAAAGCCATTGCCAAGTTACAGCGTCAGGCGCCACCGATGCCGTTTAAAGAAATTCAGGCACAAGTGGAAAAAGAATTGGGTAAACCTTTACAGCAACTTTTCCAGCAGTTTGATGAGCAGCCATTTGCCGCGGCCTCGATTGGTCAGGTGCATAAAGCCACCCTACCGAATGGCCAGCAAGTTGTGGTCAAAGTACAATATCCTGGTGTGGATGAAGCCTGCGAAAGCGACCTGAAACAAGTTCGTCTGGCACTGCGCATGATGGGCGTCTTAAAGATTGACCGTAAACTTCAAGATCAATTATTTAAAGAAATTCAGCACAGTCTGGACAATGAGCTGAACTATGAAATTGAAGCCCAGAATCTGGAAATCGCCCGTGCCTTCCATGAGCCTCTGGACAATAAAATTGTGATTCCGAAAGTGTTTCATGAGTATTCATCGCGACATATTTTGACCTTAAGCCAAGAGCTTGGTGAAAGTATCGAAACTGCCAGCACTTGGCCACTCGAAACCCGAAATGCTTTAGGCCGCCGCCTCTTCCGCGCCATTGGTCAGGAAATTTTTTATCTGAAACGCTTTCACTGTGACCCGCATCCAGGCAACTTTGCATTTCGTGAAGATGGCTCTGTGATTGTTTATGACTATGGTGGCGTCAAAACCTTATCGACTGAAGTGATTGGACATTTTAGGGAACTGATCCATGCTGCACGCGAGAAGAATATTCCCGTGATCGAGCAACAGCTGGATGCGCTGCATTCCTTGACTGAAACTGGAAAATTCCCGAAAGAATTATATGAACAGTGGCTGGAAGTGCTCATGCGTCCTCTGGTCACTGACTATGATTTTGCCGAAAACTCAGCGCATCATGATGGGATGGAGTTGCTGAAACCTTCGTTGAAATATTGGGATGTATTTAAGCCCTCTCCTGATACCTTGATGGTGAATCGCACAATTTCAGGACAATACTGGAACCTGATTCATCTCAAAGTACATGATGATTTAAGTGATGTATTTGAAGAACTGGTACCGAGTCGAAGCTAAGTTGAGACGATAGGCTTACACGCTGTAACCCTAGATTACTTGAAATATCAAATGTTACATTATAACATTTAATCAAGAATCATGAGGAAGTTAGATATGCGTTCAGATATCCATCCCGAGTATCGTGAAGTGTTATTCCATGATACCAATGCCGATGCCTATTTCGTGATTGGCAGCACGATGAACTCGAGCCAAACTAAAGAATATCAAGGTAAAACATATCCTTATGTAACACTAGATATTTCGAGTGCATCACATCCTTTCTATACGGGTGAGCAACGTCAGACCAGCAATGAAGGACGTGTGGCAAGCTTTAACAAACGTTTTGGCCGCTTTAAACGGGGCTAAAACCGAAAACCCTCAGTTATCTTAAGATTTAAATCGTGGTTTATGTCAGGAAATGACCTCCAATTTCCTGACTTTTTTATGCGCTTATTTTAACTCTGTGCCAATACGATTGAAGTTAAATAAAAGCCCAGCGCCAGAACAATAATGCCGACAATTAAGCTGGATAATGCATATAACAGCGCTAGGCCCATAGCACCTTGCTTGAATAACAAAAAGCTTTCCAGACCGAAACTGGAAAATGTGGTAAAACCACCGAGAATTCCCACCATTAAAAACAGACGAGCTTCTTGTTGGAGTACTGGATACTTTTGGCTACAGGCAAAAAAAATCCCGGCACATAAACAGCCCAGAATATTGATCCACCAGGTGGGCCAAGGAAATTGCATTTGTGGTTTGAACAGCCAAAGTCCGGCTGCATAACGCAGACTGGCACCGATTGCCCCACCCATTGCCACCCAAAGCCAGCCCATATTTTTTTCCTGTTCTATTTATTGATCAAGTTTATTTTATCCAAAGTTTCATATTCATCATGGATAATTTTCACTGTTATCTTGAACCGAAAATCAATGAAATACCATGGAACTTCGCAAGAAAATTGCTATATTTATTGCATCCAATTTTCATGAATGGCACAGGAAAAACAGCATGGCACAGGATTTATTGGCCCAGTTGGCAGCAGGCGAAGCAAAATTTGCAGATGTGATTACTTATATCGAATCGCGTTATACGCATACACCGACTGCATTTAAAAATGGCCAGCAGAATAATGCGGCCACAGAAAACCAGGGCAGCGCCAAAGTCTTTTCTTTTGCACAATTAAATGGTCTGGATCAGGCACAGACCTTAAGCCTGTTTGCTGAGCATTATGCTTCTGTACTGGCGACGCCAGAGGCGACTGATCATCAGAATATCCGCCAGTTTATGCTCAATGGCTGGGATGGAATTGCCTTTGAAGGTCAGGCTTTAACTGCGAAGTAAGTACTAGGCAGATAAAAAACCGCTCAAAGGAGCGGTTTTTTATCTGCAACTCAGAAGCGTGCATGAAGTATGTTTTAGCTTTTACCGACTTTTTCGATCCATTTAATGGAACTGACGCGGAAGACCTCACAAGCACCATCACCCGTATCGGTCGGAGTTAAAGACGATTTCCAGACCAGATCTTTGTCACGCACTTCAACCAGTTCCCCTTGCATACGCACCAGATCGCCACGCTTTACCTTTTTAATTGCCTTAGCAATTTCAGGGTTAGCGGGAATGATATGCATATTGGACACCATCTGCTTGGCTTGTTCTACCGGCACTGGCACCCGATCCATTTTCCAGTTCAAATAGCGGTCATATTGATTGACCGTGATATGTCGAGCAATTTCAGGTTCGGCAAACAGCCCCCAACTGACAGCATAATCAATCGGAGAGAATTTGGCTTGCGGGTCAGAACTATAAACCTTGGAACCCAGAATACGGAAATCACCTTTAAAGGGCTGCAAGACCGAAATTGACTGGCCTTTAACGACAGGAGGCAAACCTTTGGCAATATTGTGGTCGACCGAGCTATAGCCCGAAATAGGCAGCAACAGGCTGGCCAGCAAAGCATAATGTTTAAAGTATTTGAGCATAATTTTTAATCTAATCCTAATCAAGTTGATCAAACGTTTTAAGGATATCTTCCTTGATCTTACGGATTTTTTAATGAATAAACAGTTGAACTTGGTAACAAACTGCACGTATTTAGTCAGCTCGATATATGCCTGTCATTTTATTTTTCAGTTAAGCTAGAACGTATTTCCATCAAATTAAAATAACTCAAATGCTGTATAAACTTTATCAACAACATATCTTTCCGCATCTGCTGAATCAAGTGATGCAAACGCCATCCTTGATGGACTTGCGTCGTGAACTACTTTTGGATATTTCCGGTGAAGTACTGGAAATTGGTTTTGGTACCGGCCTGAATCTGCCTTTTTATCAATCGGTTGATAAGGTCTATGCACTAGAACCAAACCCGACGATCTTCAAACTGGCAGAATCACGAATTCAACAGGCCGCTTTTCAGGTCGAACATATTCAGGCCAGTGCAGAAGCTTTACCTTTTGCCGAAAATAGTCTGGAAAATATTGTATCTACCTGGACGCTTTGTAGTATTGCAGAGCTGGAACAGAGCCTGCAGGAAATTTATCGTGTGCTACAACCGGGTGGGACTTTACATGTGGTCGAACATGTTCTGAATCGACAAAATTTAAATATTCAGCGTCTACAACATTTACTCACTCCCATTCAAAAGAAAGTCGCAGATGGCTGTCATCTGAATCGGGATATTGAGACCGCCTTGCTGGAAACCGGTTTTGAAATAGAAACTTTAAATTATGTAGATGCGGAAGGTATACCCAAGATTGGCCAACGTATGTTGTTAGCACGTGTTCGTAAACTAGGAAGCTAATTTACGACCATCTTATATTTAGTGTGGCTGAAGGTGGGTTACTTGCAGCAACTGACAATGAGCACGATATTCAGAGCCCGTCCCGACCCGGAATTCTTGTCCAGTCGTGCCTGAATGAACTGTCACCAGATCACCAGTGAGCGTGATTTTCTGCCCCGATTTTAGCCGGCGAATCTGATCGGCAATTTTTTCAGTGGCAGCAATCAGACTAAAATACTGTACATGCGTATTGACGAAGTCACGCTCCGCTTTATTGGTTTGTCCTTCGAGCTGATAGCAGCGTTTTGCTTCATCAAACTCCAGTTTTGCCTGTATAGCGGGCAGCGGTTGAGTCAGCAACAGCACATCAATATTACTCAGATAGGCCAGATCATTAAAATGCCCCACCACAGGGCTGGCCTGATGCAGCACCCGACGATCAGGTTTTACGAAACGGTGATCATGCACAATATAAGTCGCGGAAATGCGCTTAACGGGTTCTACTTTAAAGTTTTTAAGTACGCCTTTTTCTTGCAGATGCGGAATGGCACGAAAAAACTCATTCCAGACCCAAAGTCCAAGCATAAACAGCAGCGCAGTGATCAGTAATTTTTGCATAATTTTTTATTCTTCACTGGATTTTGGTCAATCCTGAAAATCAATCCGAATGGTTTCAAAACGTACCCGCCCTTCCTGAACCGCACGGGCAATGGCTTGCTGGCCTTTGGTCAGACGTGCTCCGCCACTTTTAATGTCAATCAAGACCACTTCAATATCTTCAGCGTCGCCTTCGCCATCACGAAAATCGGTATAGCCATCAAAGACTATATAATCCACCGGATCGCCCAGAAACTTGGCATCACTCGGCAGATATTGAAATTCCGGCATGATCGGCGCGAGCTGTTCCGCCATTTTTCCTTTGAGGACTGCACGGCTGGTATTCACGCTGCGTTTTTGCGCGGCAATGAGGGACTGCTGATGCTCCAGTTCCAGCTCGGCAATATACTGCTCATATTCGGCTTTGATCCGTCCATTACGCGTCTGACTTAAAATAATAGTGGTTAATACCACCCCGATACATGCGCCAATCAGCATGGCCATCCATATGGACATTCAATCTTCCTAATTTGCCTGATTTTTATAGTATCGCATTCGACTGAAGTTGAGGACTTCGGCCATTTGCATACTTGAAAAGAATGATATGCTAGGCCGGAACAGAATAAAATCACCTTGAGTCATGAAAACAATTTTAGTTGCGAATCAGAAAGGCGGTTGTGGTAAAACCATGACAGCCATTAGTTTAGCGTCAGCACTCGCACAAAAAGGTTATAAGGTAGCATTGGCCGATGCCGACAACCAGAAATCAACATTGCAATGGCTCAAGCATCGTCCGGCACAGGCAGCACAGATCCAGAGTCTGGACTGGCGCAACAGTAAGTCCATTGGTGATGCACCGAAGCAGATCGAATATCTGATTATTGATGCACCAGGTGCTTTGACCGATGATCATGCCGAACAGCTGATCAGTGAAGCACATGCGATTATTATCCCAATCCAGCCTTCATTTTTTGATATCGATTCGACCCGCCGTTTTCTCAAACATTTGCAGGACATCAAACGCATCCGTAAGGGCAAGGTTGAAATTTTACTTTTGGCCAATCGCACCAAAGCAAATGCAGCCAGCAATCAGGACATACAGCAGTTTTTTGACAAGATCGACCAGCAGCCAGTGGCCTGGATTTCGGAACGTGCCCCTTATAGCCGACTGGCTATGGAAGGCCTTTCAGTCTTTGATAAACCTCAGAAAATCTACCGGGAACTGCAGGCTCAATGGCAACCGGTACTGAATGCCATTATTGATGATCCGAGTCAGTGGTTTTGAGTCAATCCTCTGAATCGTGGTATAGCTTTGGGAAAATAATCTCGCTACTTGGCTAGCTATCATTTTCGATCGCTTTTTTTTCAGTTAATATGCCTGAACACGACCTAAAAAATGAGTCATTAAATTCAGTGCAACAGTACGCGCCTACATTACAAAAAGTCTTATTATTTGGATTGTTCTTTATCCTGATTTTTTTGAGTTTTCATATACTCAAGTATTTCATCATTCCTGTAGTTTGGGCAGCCATTATTGCCTATATGACTTGGCCCTTGTATCAATCGGTGTTACGCCTATGCGGCAATCGACCGACATTAAGTGCAACCGTAATGATCTTGGCCGTGATTCTGGTCTTTGGTCTGCCGTTTATTTTCGCCATTTTCATGCTGCAGCACGAAGGTCGTAACCTGTATTTTGAATTGCAGCGACAGGTCTTTTCCGGTCACCTGAATGTCCCTGATTTTATTCGCGGGCTTCCGATTGTCGGCAAGGAAATTACCCGAACCTTAAATGAAATTAACACTGATCCGCAGAGTATTGCACTGTCGGTATCGACCTGGATTCAAGGCCATCTGAATTACGGCAAAGTGGTGTTGAATGAAGTTAGTAAAAACATCTTTAAATTATGTTTTGCGATACTTTCGCTGTTTTTCTTCTACCGTGATGGTCAGACCATTTTAAATCAGGTGCGTAAAGCCTTTGAAATGGTGGTCGGTCCACGTGTACATCATTATTTTTCCACCATTTCTGCGACTACACGTGCCGTAGTATATGGCGTCGGTTTGACCGCAATTGCACAATCCTTATTGGCTGGTCTGAGCTATTTTGTTGCAGGTGTGCCGAATCCGATGGTTTTAACCATTGTGACCTTTATTTTTGCCCTGATTCCCTTTGGCCCACCTCTCGCCTATAGTGCGGTGGCGCTATGGCTGTTTTCACAAGGACAAACCATTGAAGCCATTGGGGTCATGGTCTGGGGCGTCTGTATTGTCAGTACTGCCGATAACGTCATTCGCCCATTGGTGATTTCTGGCGCAACCCAGATTCCTTTCCTGCTGATCATGTTTGGAGTCTTGGGTGGTATTGCCAGTTTTGGTCTGGTCGGGGTGTTTATTGGCCCGGTGATTCTGGCTGTATTGCTTGCAATCTGGCGTGAATGGTTACATGAAAGTAATCTGAATGAACCTTTAATGATGCCTAAAGCCACTATGGCACATGAGATTGATCCGGAAACACAAGACACACCGCCCAAGGCACCTTAAAGCATAGATAGAATCGACTTAAACAAAACAAAACATTTAAGTACTGATTCTATATAGAGCTTCTGATCTTGCTCTGTTTAAATGAATCCACAAAACAGAATAAAGATCAGGATGCCAAAATCATGTCTTCATTGTTTAAAATTACGACACTTTGCGCGTTAAGCGCCGCACTTTTTACCGGTTGTGCATCAACCTCCCCATCAAATGAAGTGGTCAGAGCAGTGACTGTGAATGCTGTAACTGCTCAAGGTGTGGGCCAAGAGATTGGGACCGTATTACTCAGTGACAGCCCAGCCGGTCTGGTTATTCGTACCAACCTGAAACAACTTCCTGCGGGTGAACGCGGTTTCCATATTCATGAAAATGGTTCATGCGCGCCTGCCATGAAAGACGGCAAGATGGGCGCAGCACTGGCTGCAGGTAGCCATTACAATCCAAATCAGGCACCGCATCACGGTACGCCAGTGACCGGTCACTTAGGTGATTTACCCGCATTGAAAGTCAATACTGACGGAACTGCACGTGTGACCCTGCTTGCGCCACGTCTGAAATTGGCTGATGTTCAGGGTCGTGCGATTATGGTTCATGCCGGTGGCGATAACTATTCCGACAACCCATTACCCTTGGGCGGCGGCGGTGAACGTATTGCCTGTGGGGTGATCTAAACACCTTCATGCCAATGACTAAATAGAAAAAACGGGCACTATGCTCGTTTTTTTCATGGATTTTTCTTTTATTTTGGCGTCTAAATTGCATTCAGAACTTTGCGTTTTTACTTTCCGGATCCTGTCCTTGTGAATGCTGCCCGACCTGCGACTGCTACTTTTGTTAAAATTATAAAACCTGTCCTGCTGCCCTTTCAGTCCAGTGCGCTGATGACTTATTGCCTGCAGATCCTGCTGGTGTTTTTAGGTACCACTTTCGGTCTGAAATTTCTGGGTTATGACTTCTTGATCGTTCCAGTAACGTTAGGGGCAATTGCCACGGCACTGACTGATTTTGATGACCGGCTAAGCCTGCGTTTGCGCAACCTGTTACTCGTCCTCATTCTGTTTTTTAGTGTCAGCAGCATTCTGGAATTTCTTGCTCCGCATAAATTCTGGTTTGCACTGTGGCTATCACTGTCGAGTGCGCTATTTATTCTAATGGGTGCCTTAGGCCAACGTTATGCCACAATTTCATTTGGCACCATTTTACTGTCAATATATACCATGTTCGGCCTGGGCGAATATCAGCACTGGTATGAACAGCCACTTTATTTTGTCATTGGGGCGCTATGGTACGGCCTGACGTCTATTCTGTTTTTTCTGCTGCGTCCTACTTTGCAGGTTCAGGAAAATCTCGCACAAAGCTTGCAGCACATGTCGGATTTACTGCTAAGTAAAGCCAAACTGTTTGATCCGGACCAGCATCCGAATGTTGAAAACCTGCTCTATGAGTTGTCACTTAAAAATACTTTAGTCATTCAGAGTTTTAACCGCAGCAAAGATTCGCTATTGACCCGACTCAAAGCTTCGCGTGCCAATCGTAATACCATTTACTGGCTGAATCTGTATTTTTTGATGCAGGATATTCATGAACAGGCCACCGCGAATTATCTGCATTATGAACAGATCGAACAGCATTTTAGCCGCACTGACCTGATTTTCCGGATTCAGAAAAATATCCGTCTGCAAGCCCTTGCCTGTCAGCATTTGGCAGAATGTGTACTGCGCAATGAGAAATTTTACCTGTCTACAGATGATGAACTGGCATTAAAACATTTACAGGAGTCGATGCAGGACTGGATTGCTCAACACCCACAAAATATTGAAGTTAAAAATTTACAGCTTATTTTGGCCAATCTGCTGAGTGTATATGAGCAGTTACAACACCTGCATGATCAACAGGCGCTGTATAAGCCACGCTATCAGCAGCATTTTGATGACCTGAGTCTGTTTGATGATGATATTCGCGATAGCACAGATCTCTGGCTGAAACTCAAACCGCACTTAAGTCCACAATCGGCACTCTTTCGGCATGCGGTGCGGATTGCCATTGTATTTCTAGTCGGCTATGCCATTTCATTATTACCCTTTGCGAAAAATGGCTACTGGATTTTACTGACCAGCCTGTTTGTCTGTCAGATCAGTTATTTTGCCACCAAAAGCCGGCTCAAATTGCGGACCCTGGGAACATTATTAGGGGTCATGCTGGGTGTCCCCATTCTGTATTTTGTGCCAAGTGTCGAAGGACAATTGCTGCTGACAGTGATTTTTGGTGTCGGTTTTTTCTATCTGCGTTCCAAAAAATATGCCATGGCAACCCTCATGGCGACCTTGATGGTACTCCTGATCTTCAACCTGAAAGGTGCCGGTTACGCCATTATCTTACCGCGTATCATTGATACCCTCATAGGCTGTCTGATTGCCTGGATGGCAGTAAGCTGGATCTGGCCTGACTGGAATTTTCGTAATATTTCCAGCAATATCAAAAAATCATCACATGCAACACTGAACTATTTTTCTGCAGTGGTCGAGCAATATCGAAACGGTAAAGATAACAGTATTGCTTACCGGACTGCACGGCGTCTGGCCCACAATGCACAGATTGATTTATCCAGCATGATTTCAAGTCTGAGTACCGAACCGAATCCAGATCCGCAACTGGTCAAAAGTGCCTTTCGCTATCTGGTCTATAGTCATAGCCAGCTCAGTTATATTGCAGCATTGGGGAGTCACCGTGAGCAGGTTACTGATACACAAATTCTGGATTTAATGCACTGGTGCCAGCAAACCTTAACTGGGGTATTGCTGCAACAACAGCCTTTAGATACCTACGACATCGATCATAAACTGGCAGAAATTCAACGCTTAAGTACCCAGGAAAACCAGTCAGCACATCTGCTTTTGGTGTTGAAACAGATCAGTTTATTGTTGGAAACCTTACCGGAATTACTAAAATTACGTCATGAATTATTAGATGCCGAGATTAAATAACCAACTGCCTTACTTGGTTATAACTTATTAAAAATATTGAATATATCTTTATTATTAAGATTCAATATTCAGGTGATATTCGGTACACTCAGAACTAATTCGGTTAAATCAATATGTATTATGAACATCAAAACTTTGCGTCTGGTCGGTTTGCTTGAAGGGATTTCATTCCTGCTGCTGTTATTTATCGCGATGCCAGTGAAATATATGATGGATAATCCGATTCTGGTGAAATATGTCGGCATGGGTCATGGGGTACTGTTTGTGCTGTTTCTGGTGGTGTTATTCGCAGTATGTGAAAAACAGAAATGGTCTCTCAGCATGTTTGTGATGGGTTTAATCGCTTCGATTCTGCCTTTCGGTCCATTCCTGTTTGATATGAAATTGAAGAAGCTGGAACAGCCCGCTGAAGCTTAATTGTAGAATCCTAATATAATTAGATCAGTCAAAAGAAAATTTTCTCTCCCTTTGGGAGAGAGTTAGAGAGAGGGAACTTATTAAATACTTAACCTCACCCTAGCCCTCTCCTAAAAGGAGAGGGAAATTCAATACTGAACATATGATTTCAATAATTTATAAGTTCCCTCGATAAGGAATCAAAACTCCCCACGCTCCTGTCTTTCCAGCATTAACTGTTTGAGCTGCATGCGCGGCAAAGTAAACCAGAGTGCAATCAGAATCAAAGAGGCAGCACAGTAGGCCCAGATATCGTAGGCTTCATACGCCATCCTTACTGCTTCAATCACCACAAAAAAGCTGAGCATCAGGATAATAGAAACCGTCGCAGCCACCGTGCCTTTGGACACTTCAGAAGACATTAATGCAAAACGATACAGCACCGAAAAACTCACACCCTCACCCAGACTGATACAAGTGGTGCCGATAATCAGACAATGAATAAAATATTCTGGAATCAATAAGCCCATCATCAATAAACCGGTACCCAGCAACATCAGTGGCAGACCCAATAATACGGTTTTGCCCAGCGGTATTTTATCGATAATTTTTAGCAGAATCAGATTACCTGCAATCAGGCCGCCCAAGACCGGAAACTGCGCCAGACCATATTGCACGCTACTGAATCCAAATTGCTCGACCAGAATCACGGGTGACAGGGCAATCCATAACATCAAGGGCAGACTCACCAAAGGCAAGGCTACAGTCATGATCACAAAGCGTTTATTTTTTAAAACCTGTTTAAAGTCATCCAGAATATAGCTGACCGGCTGTCTGGGAATACTGACTTTCAGGTTTGGCATTTTGGCTTTCAGGCCGAACCAGCTCAGAAATGACAGAAATGCGATACCGATAAAGCCCCAATGCCAAGAGATATGATCAATCATAAAGGCACCCAGCACTGGTCCTAGCAAAGGTGCCAGCAAAGACACATTGGCCATCAGTGCCATGACTTTGATGGCATCACGTTCTTCAAAGCTTTCCTGAATGGCGGCATAACCAACGGCGGTAATAAAGGACAGGCCAAAGCCCTGTAAAAAGCGCAGGAATAAGAAACTTTCGATATTGGGTGTTAATAAAATAGCCAGACAGCTAATCGTGAAAAACGCCACACCACCCAGCAGTACCATTTTACGTCCAAGACGATCGGACAAAGGTCCCAGAATCGCTGCGACAAATGCCCCACCCAACAGGAAAAAGGACATGGAGGATGGCGCCCACGAACTACTCACACCAAAATCACGGGTAATCGCCAGCATGGCCGGTTGAATCAGGTCATTACATATATAGACTGAGAATTCAAACAGGACCAGTGCCAGCGGGAACATAAGTGTGGCACGGGTCAGTTTTTGGGTGTGGATATTTTGCATGGGAGTTTTTATTGTCAGTCTGCCCGTTTTAACAGACTGAACTTTGTCTAAAATAGAAAGAAATAATTTTAGCAGATGAGATATTCAAACGCTCTGAATAAATATAACTGATCGTAGAGATAATCTTCCAAATAAAAAAGCGCATCCTCTAGATACGCTTTTAACCAAAATCTGTCTAAAGATCAAACACTATTATGGACAGACTGCTTTCTGGAAAGTCTTGGTATTTGAACCTCGTGCACAACGATACAACTTCTCGGTATTTTCCAGCATCCAGCTGTTATCTTCCCGTTTAAAATAATAAATGGTCTGTACTGAACGTACCGAATCATCCATTAACCCAGTTTCAGTGACTTTGACCTGTCCAATCGTGGGCGACTCTACCTTGTCAAAGAACTGGCGCAACTCAACTGTTGCCAGTTCCTTACGCAAGTCCGGTCTTAATTGTAAAACCTGTTCCAAAGGCGTATCCGAAGATGACTGTACCTTTGCAATGACCTGTTGAGCAGTTGCACAGCCTGAACCCAATATACCAAAAGCGAGAGTTGCGACTGCCAATATCCGGAACATATTATTTAACCCTTTATCGTCATTCTTATTCCAACCCATCATGCCGAACTTCTTAGTACAAAACCATTTAGACTCTGTAACTGCCTTTACACAGCAATAAAAAAACGCACCTTTCGATGCGCTTTTTTCAATTCCGACCGATTAAAGATCGAAGAGTTTACCCGGGTTCATGATGCCCTTTGGATCAAACACTTTTTTCAGGGCTTTCATATATTCAATTTCTTCCGCCGAACGCGAATATTCAAGATATGGCTTCTTGGTCATGCCCACACCATGTTCCGCAGAAATTGAACCGTCATATTTTTTCACAGTATCAAAAACATACTTGTTCACGACCTGACATTTGGCAAAGAATTCATCTTTAGACAAATCCGCAGGTTTTAAGATGTTTAAGTGCAAATTACCGTCACCAATATGACCAAACCAGCAGATTTCAAAGTCTGGGTAATTCGTCGATACAATTGCATCAATTTCTTTAATGAACGCTGGAACATGCGTAATTAGAACTGAGATGTCATTTTTATATGGAATAAACGGCGCGATAGATTCAGAAATGTCTTCACGCAAACGCCATAAGCTTTCTACCTGATCCAGGCTTTGGCTCATTACGCCGTCCAGTACCCAACCTTGTTCCATGCAATGCTCGAAGATTTCCATCGCCTTGTCCATAATCGGCTCAAACGGCGCTTCAAACTCAAGCAATACATAGAATGGGCATTCAGTTTCAAATGGACGCTGCACATGACCATGGGCCAAGACTTTTTGCATTGCGAGTTCACCAAAAAACTCAAATGCGGTTAAATCAATTTTCGCCTGGAAAGCATGCAATAACGGCATGATCGCATCAAAGTCAGGCACACCCAGTACCATTACTTGCAGGTCTTGCGGTTGACGTTCAAGCTTGATTTCCGCTTCAGTCACCAGACCCAGCGTGCCTTCACCACCAATAAATAAATGCTGAATTGCATAACCAGTAGCATTCTTGATCATGCCCTTGTTCAGACGCAATACATCGCCCTTACCCGTCACAACGGTCAGGCCAAGTACCCAGTTACGGGTCATGCCGTATTTAATCACTTTGATGCCGCCAGCATTGGTGCCGATGTTACCGCCAATTTGCGATGAACCTGCCGAAGCAAAGTCAACTGGGTAATACATGCCCTGCTCTTCAGCATAGTTCTGTAACTGTTCAGTCACCACACCTGCCTGTACGCGCACCATACGATCTGCCGGGAAAAACTCCAGAATCTGGTTCATCTTGTCCATGCTGACCACGATCTCGCCATTGGCTGCGACTGCACCTGCAGAAAGACCGGTACGACCACCCGATGGAGTCACTGCAACATTAAATTGGTTTGCCAATTTTACGATGTCTTGAACTTGCTCAGTTGACGACGGAAAAACGACGACTGACGGGTTTGGATCAAAGTGCTTCGTATGATCGCGACCCCAATTCTGGAGGCTGTCCGTATCGGTTTTAATACGGTTTTCACCCACAATTGCAGTCAATTGGGTCAATAACTCAGGGGTTAAAGCGACTGGAGCATTCATCGTTTGCAGACCTAGCATGATTTAAACAAGAGAGACTTCGCTGGTTCATTTGCACATTTTTTATGCATAAAAACATGGATACAAATCAGGCGAAACATGGTTATTAAAGCACCGGATCACGCTGCTTTAAAAGCATGGCGCAATATTATAAGCTATTTTTTGGTGTTTCCCGCGAAAAATGACAATTTTGATAATATACCTTTGAAAATGCAGATTTAAATCAAACACCATGATCATTATTATCAATATATCTTGCCAGAATAGCTGATGTGAGCGTCATTAAGGAAATGTATAAGTGCGCTTTTCCTGTGCTATTATACCGCGACTAAATTTGGCCTTTGTAGCGGAGCCGTAATGAGCCAACATCTATCTCTACCTAAAGATAAAATCCGTTTCTTGTTGTTAGAAGGCGTTCACCAGAATGCCATCGACACTCTAAATGCTGCTGGATATACCAACATCGATTATCGTAAGACTGCGCTTGAGGGTGAAGCGTTGAAAGAAGCGATTAAAGATGCTCACTTCATCGGTATTCGTTCCCGTACTCAATTGACTGAAGAAGTCTTTGAAGCTGCGAACAAACTGATTGCTGTCGGTTGTTTCTGTATTGGTACCAACCAGGTGAACCTGGACGCTGCAATGCGTCGCGGTATTCCAGTCTTTAACGCACCTTACTCAAATACGCGTTCAGTCGCTGAACTTGTACTTGCTGAAGCAATTCTTCTCCTTCGCCGTGTACCTGAAAAATCAGCAGATACACACACAGGCGGCTGGAACAAATCTGCAGTTGGTTCGTTCGAAACACGTGGTAAAACTTTAGGTATCGTAGGTTACGGTTCAATTGGTTCACAACTTTCTGTACTTGCTGAAAGCATGGGTATGAAAGTGATCTATTTCGATACAGTGACTAAATTGCCTTTAGGTAATGCACGTCAAGTCGGTAGCTTGGGCGAACTTTTGGCAAATGCCGATGTGGTTTCTCTACACGTTCCTGATGTTCCGTCTACACGTAACTTCATGACCAAAGATCAGTTCGCGCAAATGAAAGAAGGTTCAATCTTCATCAACGCGGCACGTGGTACCTGTGTCGTGATCGAAGACCTGGCAGATGCGATCAAATCTGGTCACATTGCTGGTGCTGCGGTAGATGTATTCCCGAAAGAGCCTAAAGCAAACGGTGAAGAATTTGTTTCTCCACTGCGTAACCTGCCAAACGTAATTCTGACTCCACACGTAGGCGGTTCTACGATGGAAGCGCAAGCGAACATCGGTCTGGAAGTAGCTGAGAAATTCGTGGCTTATTCTGACAAGGGTATGACGCTTTCTGCAGTGAACTTCCCAGAAATCGCATTGCCGTTGACTGAAGGCAAACACCGTTTACTGCACATCCACCAAAATATTCCGGGCGTGTTGTCTAAAATCAACAACCTGTTTGCTGAACAAGGCATCAACATCTCTGGCCAGTCACTGATGACTAAAGGCGATGTCGGTTACCTGGTGATGGATGTCGATGCTGCTGCATCTCATGAAGCACTTGATATGCTTTCGAATGTTGAAGGTACAATCCGCGCACGCGTATTGTTCTAATTCAATATTATAAAAAAACCACAGCTCTCGGGCTGTGGTTTTTTATTTTTAAGGTTTGTATTTTTAAACCTTTTTCAGCTTATGCTGCTCTTCCGCTATTCGAGCAATCGAAACCTATTTAGTCATGCTGAATTTTAAAATCGCACCGATGGTGCAAGCGCCGCTGATTCTGTTGATCGCCATGATCAGTATGCAAAGCAGTGGCTCCTTTGCCAAATATCTGTTCGGTCAATTTCCCATTCTGACTGTTTCCGCAATGCGTCTGCTGTTAGGCGCTATGATTTTGGCACTGATTTTTAAAATTTGGAAAATCCATTTCAGACAGATCAAGTGGCCGGCCATTATCAGTTATGGCCTTGCCCTGGCTGGCATGAATCTACTGTTTTACCTGTCGATTAATCGCCTGCCGCTGGGGATTGCCGTCTCTTTTGAATTTATTGGCCCCTTAAGTGTTGCCCTGTTTTATGCACGTCAGAAATTCGACTTTGTCTGGGTCGGACTGGCGATTCTAGGGCTAATTCTACTGTTCCCTTTTGATCAGGCTGCCCAGCCGCTTGACCCGATTGGGATGGCATTCGCCTTGGGTGCAGGTGCCTGCTGGGCCTTATATATCGTTGCCGGCCAAAGACCTTCAGGCGTTTCTGGCAATCATACTGTCTGCTTAGGCATGTTTGTCGGCATGCTGGTACTGATGCCGATCGCACTCTTTGCAGGCATGCCGGCACATACTTTTGAACCGATGAGTTTGTTGTATTTTGTGGCTTTGGCAGTACTGGCTAGTGCACTGCCTTTCACTCTAGAAATGATCGCACTGCGTAATTTAAGCGCACTGAGTTTCGGTACCTTGATGAGTTTGGAACCCGCCATTGCCGCACTCTCAGGCCTATTTTTTCTGGGTGAAACCTTGTTGTGGACACAGTGGCTGGCATTGGCCACGATTATCAGTGCTTCGGTAGGCTGTACGGTGACGACCCAAAGACAAAAATCTTGAATAAAAATAAAGGCGCTAGAGCGCCTTTATTTAAGATCACTTATTTTCAAATTTTAACGTGGTGTTGCGTCTTTAATCGCAGTATTTAATACAGTCGCTGCTGTCGCATTATAGCCATCACATCCAGAGGCAAGCTGATCATACATATATTCTGTCCATTTGATCATTAAAGAAGTTACACCTTCTTGTTTATTCAAGTCATCCAAGGCAGCCTGTCTTGATTGAGCAATATAGTCGTCGTGATCAATATGTTCCCCATGTTCCGAGAAATCAACTGAATAAATTCCGCCTTGATATTCGATCGCACCGAAATATTTGTAATATTGCATAGCAGCATCTTTATATTCTGCCTTTTTATATTTCAAGTTAGCCATCGTGTCATCTAGAATCGTTTTTGCCATTTCTTGGACAGACTGCTGTGCCTGCCATTCAGCAAGTGTGCTAAAGCCAGTTTTTACTTCCGGATCAAATTCAATATATTCTTCTTCAGGATGTTCAGCCAGAAGACGGAAACATTTAGAGCCATTTGGGAATTTGCGGGCCTTCTGCAAATCGACAAAATTGGTTGCAAACTCATTATAGTATTTACGCTCAGCTGTCGTATTATCACTGTTAAAGAACACTCTGGTCGCGGGATCATCATACATTTTCACCACAGCAATATTGGTACGTTCAGTTAATGCTTTACCAGACAGGTCATACCACGCTATGTGTCGATGATTGCTGATATTGTTCTCAGGTATCGTCACAGGACGACTTTTAAATTGAGTCGTCGTATTTTCTAATATTTTTTCCAGCTTATAACCTAATGCTGTACGGGTGCGATCTGCAGGGAACACCCCTTTTGTTGTGACATAAGTTGAGAAGACCATATCTTCTTCAAGATCGTATTCGGTATCAACAGCGCTGTTATCATCCGCATATAATATGCCGTCAGTAATTTTATTTTTATGACTAGCTAATAGAAGTTTTTGCGATTCCATCTCTGATCCATCAATATTCGGTAAGTTGAATTGATAGTTATAGAATTCAGAAATGGTATCTGATGCTCCATCACCCGGGGTTCCAGGATTGGTCGGTGCAGGTTGACTAGTGACTGGTTCATTATTATCAGAACTGTCGGAACCACCACCACATGCTGCCAGCATGCAGCTAAAAATGGCGCAAGAGAGTACTCTTAATTTCATTATTATCTACCTTAATTATTTGATATTGTTATTTTAATTCTGTCCCGAAACACGGGATCTAAGATGTTTTCATTGTTATTTTAAAACTAACCCGAATCACGAGGTCTAAGATATTTTAATAAATATAAAAACAAGATCAATTTAAAAATTGATTAATTTGTAACCGCAATTACATAGAAGATTAACTTTAAATTTAAAATCTTTAGATATTTGATCGGGCCAAAACTTAACTTGATTGAATCAAAATTTAAGTTCACCTCGGGAAAATATTTCCTTGCCCTACTCATTAAAAATTAACCAGTTTGCTATAATTTCATTTCCCCCTATTTCTCATTTTCACCCGCTCTGGGTAGAAGCTGCTTCCATGCCAAACGCCCAACTCCTTGCCGTATTGTTCATGGTCTTATCCATGACCTCCTACCAGATCAGTGCATCTTTTGCCAAACAGCTGTTTAGTGTGCTGGATCCGGTCACTGTGACCATTTTAAGGCTGTGCTTTGCAGCAATGATTGTTGGGGTAATGTTTCGTTCCTGGAAAATTATTTCCCGTTTGCCTTTTTTGAAATGGCGGGATTTGCTCTGCTATAGCGCTGCTTTAGGGGTCATGAATATTTTATTCTATCTGTCTCTGGGAAGATTACCGCAGGGAATTGCAGTCGGTCTGGAGTTTATTGGTCCTTTAGGTCTGGCCCTGCTTTCGATCAAACATCGTAGTGACTATATTTGGGTATTAATGGCCATTTTAGGCATCGCACTGATGGTGCCATGGGGACAGGCCAATAGTAGTAATTTCGACCTGGTGGGCGCCGCCTGTGCTTTAGGTGCGGGGTTATGTTGGGCACTGTATATTTTCTTCGGGCAACGCGTGGTTCAGCAGAATATCGGCATGCATGCACTGACTATTGCGATCAGTATTTCAGCCTTATGCCTGTTACCGATCGGACTGTATAACAATGCTCCTGCCTTGATAGACACCCAGCATTGGGGCAAGGCAATTACTATTGCTGTACTGGCAACAGCCATTCCTTATGCTCTGGATTTAAAGGCACTTCAGCATTTGAATAAAACCAGCTATGGCACTCTATCCAGCCTGTCTCCGGCTTTGGCTGCACTGACCGGTTTTGTACTATTGGGCGAAAAAATTACGCTTCTTCAGACCGTGGCACTGATCTGTATCATGCTGGCATCTGTCGGTGTGACTGTACGTGCCGCCCGTCAAGGATCGGTAGAAAAGAATGCTTAAAAGCCTTATTGGAATCTAAACAACTGACTAAATATTTGCATTAATTCTTTCACTTTCTTCCTTTGAGATAAATCTAAAGAAGAAATGAATGGATAAAAAATCTGATCACTCCAGATAGAAACATAACCATGTGCCATAACTGAAAGGAAGAGATTTTTGATACGCGAGTGTGGCAAGGATGCCACATGTTACCCATCACGACAGGACGTTGTGTATGGGTAACAAAAGACTTTTGCCTACTTTGGGTCTTTCCAAAGTAGGGAGATTGCCTACACAAAAGCATTTAAATTTTTAAGAAAATGAGGCTGTACAAGCTTCTGAAGCTCAACATGCATAGCGATTAACTCAAACATCTAATTTGAGTTATAAATTATGGAAAAGTAACTAATCAAATGTCATCTTTTCGATGTTTAGCTTTGTACCAGCATATCTTTTTTCATGTCTTTATAACGCTGATATTCATTCTTGTACTGCACTGCTAAAGCGGTCTTCTGCTTTTCATCCAGAATTTTACCGGCCTGCTGGAAGAAACCATGTTCCTCTTCTTTTAAGTGATGATGCACCTTTTCGGAAAGTTTTTTGGCCATGGCAATCCAGCCTGGATTACTCAATTCAGTTGCAGTTAATTCCTCGACCATTTCATCCATTTCATGATGTTCGGCCAAGGCATGGCGGGTAATATTCAGGCCCGAATCGGTCATCATCAAGGGAATATAAAAATAACGGTCTTCCGCAGCTTCATGCGCAAATAATTCATTTTTCAGTTGCTTGAACAGCTCACGGCGTTCTGGTGTATCCCCGGAAGTCTGTAATAGTTTTTCTGCAAGATCACGCTGAATCTCATGACTCTCTCTTAATGCTTCAAAAATAGTCGTCATTCCGATATTTCTCCGATTGTTTTATTTTTCATATCATTGATTCTAGAAGATTTTCAGAACAGGTTTAGACGCAGTTTATACAGTGATTTGTTAAGAAATTTTAATATCGAGAATGATTTACATCGGATTTAGATCTAAAAAAAACATCTGGTATGCCATCCGGCAAATCAGCAGACTGACCAGAATCAAAAATAAAACCCGGATAAAGCCACTGCCATATTTAAATGCCAAACGCACCCCGACCAAGGAACCACAAATATTGACTATCGCCATCATTGCCCCGACCATAAACAGCACATTGCCACTGGGAATAAAAAAGCTTAAGGCGGCCAGGTTGGTGGTGAAATTAGCAATTTTCGATAAGGCCGATGCATGCAGGAAGTCGACGCTCAAATAGCGAATAAAAAAGAAAATAAAGAAACTACCGGTGCCCGGACCAAAGATACCATCATAAAAGCCTATCGCCAGACTGCCCAAAGCGGCCAGAATCAACATTTTCCGATTCAGTTTTTGTTCGGTATGCACCTGGCCAAACTGTTTTTTCATCAAGGTATAGATTGCGATCACGATCAACATGACCAGTACAAAAGGCTTAAGGATCTCGACTGGAATTAGCGTAACGCTGGCTGCACCAATAAAAGAACTGACAAAACTGCATAGTGCAATCACGCCCAAGAGCAACCAGGGCAGTTTTACCTGACGTAGATAGGAAAATGCCGCAGAAGCGGTGCCACAAATGGAAGCGAGTTTATTGGTGCCAAAGACCGTAGCAGGCTGTAAATGCGGTAAACTCCCCATAATTGCCGGGATCTGGATCAGACCACCACCACCCACGGCAGCATCAATCGCCCCTGCAAAAAATGCAAAGACAACCAGACTGATGATGATCTCTATTTCCATATCTTGACTCGATTAGAGGTTCAGGACGCGTTTGGGTACCAGACGTTTTTTGTCGGTAATTTCTGCCAGCCCCAGACATTTCTCGCCATCAAAAACCAGCACCTGTTCAGCTGCTTCATGTTCGATATTGCTTTCCATGCCGCGGCTAAAATATTCTGCGCGACCTTCGGGTACCTGCACTTTTGGAAAATGATCAACCGGTGCATAGGCCGGCAACAACAGTGCATCACGCTCTGCTTCGCTCAGGCTTTCCAGATATTCAATGGTATAACTCGGGATCAAATCAAAATGACCGGTTTTGATGCGGTGCAGATAAGTCAGATGGCCATAAGTTCCCAGTGCTTTGGCAATATCTTCACCCAATACCCGGATATAAGTCCCTTTAGAACAGGTAATATCCAGCGTGATACTGTTCTCCGTAAAGGATAAAAGCTCAATCGCTAAAATGGTAATCGGACGTGCTTCACGTTCAATCTCGATACCTTTGCGCGCCAGTTCGTATAAAGGACGGCCTTCTTTTTTCAAGGCAGAATACATTGGCGGCACTTGCTGGATATCACCCACAAATTGCGCCAGTGTTTCCTGAATCAAAGACTCGGATAATTCAGGAACCACTTTTTCCAAGAGCACCTCGCCTTCCACATCACCCGTGGTGGTGCTATGCCCCAAAAATACGGTCGTCTGATAACGCTTGACCGAATCTAATAAATAATGCGAAAACTTGGTCGCCTCCCCCAAACACACGGGCAATAAACCGGATGCCAGCGGATCCAGCGCACCGGTATGGCCGGCTTTTTGTGCACGGTACAACCAGCGGACTCTTTGTAATGCGGCATTAGAGCTGATACCCAAAGTCTTGTTGAGCAGGAAGACACCACTGAGATGACGGCGCTGAATTTTAGGAGATGATGCTTTCATGGCAAAAAATCAGACATTTTATAAATTGGCGCCATGGTAAAACCCTGCGAGATGATTTACAACTTTTCTATAGTCTCTAATGATTTTTATGGCATATTGAGCCGGCTTGAACATCTAAAAGCTTTAATATCTAAAAGCTTGAATATCTAAAAGCTTGAATATCTAAAAATAATGAAATAACGAGAAAATAGGTGCATAGGATATGCAGAAATATAAAATATGGATCATTCTGGCGTTGCTGGTGCTGTGTATTCTCACATTGATCTTATGGCTGTCTCCAAAAGAAAATACCCAGGCGGATACCGGGACAAAAATGCCTTTAACTGAAACTCAGGCAGAACAAACCGCACTCTTGGTCAATGGCCCTGCCAATGCAGCTTTCCCCAGTGCCAGCCAGCAAGATACCGAAATTAATTGTCAGATGCAGCTAGACGCCAGCAACCGTCTGATTGTGAATGAACAGACCCGCAACTGTTTTGAATATTTTATTACCCAGTTCGGTGAAAAAAATCTGCAGCAGATCCAGCAGGATTTTAAAGCCTATATTCGCCAGAATCATAAAGAGCCTGCACTCTCGCAAATTCTGGATTTATGGGATCGTTATCTCCAGTACCGTCAGGGCTTGGGCCAGCTCACTGCACCGGCCGGGCTAAATCAGGAAGATCCTGCCTATTATCGCAGTATCTATAACAGTACCCAGAATTTGCGCCAGCAATACTTTTCCAAGTATGAAATTGAGGGCTTGTTTGGCACAGAAGACGCCTATCATGAATATACCCTGGACCGGATGAGCGTACTGGCAGACAAAAGCTTAACGGAGACTGAAAAAGCGCAAAAGCTCAAAGCACTGTTTCAGCAGCTCCCGCAGGACTGGCAGGAAAATCTGGAACAACTGAATAAACTGGAAGATTTGCGCAAACTTACCGCAGATATTAAAGCTCGTGGCGGTTCCCGTGATGAAATCCGGCAAATGCGGATGAATCTGGTCGGTGCTGAAGCGACACAACGTCTGGAACAACTGGATGTACAACGTAGCGACTGGAAAAACCGGGTGACGGGCTATTTAGATGAACGGGATCAGATTACCCAGTCCGGCATGTCAGATACCGCCAAACAGCAAGCCATTGCCCAGCTTCGCAGCAAACATTTTAATACACCGCAAGAACAGCTGCGGGTAGAAACCTTTGAACAGGTTCATGATCAGGGAGCCAAGCTGCCCTTTGCTGACTAAGCCTAAAAGCCATCACCTGTTGATGGCTTTTTTATAAATGCCCTTTTGATAACTTTATATTTTTTCTCAAAATGATCTTTTATATTTGTTTCTAAATATTTCGAATTTACACAAAATAACTTAGATAAATTTCAATTATTTCAAAGACTTTTTATTTAAATACATCTGCAAATAAAACACATACTTACAATGTAAATTCCTCCTGTCCTGCATGTCCCCAAATGACATGGTTTTAGACCTCTGAAGTGAAAAAATACCGCTTCATTAAAAGAAAATTTGCTTAGCCACTGAAGGCCGAAACTGTATTTTCATCGTCTGATTTGTGGCTTGCGACACTCTACAAAAAGCAATGATTACTTGAATAAAGATAGAATTAAAAAAGGGACAGCTATGCATACTTTCAGCAAGACAGCCCAGTTACTGACTGTGGCTTTAGCGACTACTCTGGGATTCAGTTTTTCTGCACAGACTCAGGCTGCAGCGAGTGCAACACAAGTCATCGAAAAGAGCCGGTCTGACTATGCCAAGACCAAATATCCCATCCTGATGGTGCATGGCTGGCTAGGCTGGTCACGCATTGGCACCGATAGTATCGGGCTGGATTACTGGTATCAGATTCTGCCAGATATGGCACGTAATGGCTCAACCGTCTTTGCGGCACAATTGTCTCCAGCAAATACAACGGCGCATCGCGGTGAACAACTAGTTCATCAGGTTGAAGAGGTTGTGGCAATTACCGGCAAGAAAAAACTGAATTTGATTGGTCACTCTCATGGCGGACCAACAGTGCTGTATGTTGCAGCGACCCAGCCGCAGTATATCGCCTCTATTACTGGCGTTGCAGGAACCTACCATGGCTCCAAAGTGGCAGATGATATTCAGAACAATAGCCTGACGCGTACCGCCTTTAACATTTTAGGTGATTATATTATTGGTCCATTGATTGCACTGGGTCAGTTTAAGCCTGAACTGGAAATTGATTTTGATGCTTCCATGAAATCCCTGACCCAGACCGGCTCAAATACTTTTAATGCCACAGTGGCACAACAGGTAGTCAAAGATGGCGTGTTGGCGTCCACAGAAAACTGCAATAAAAATTTAAAACAGAAAGACAGTAAAGGTATTCATTATTATTCATGGACGGGTGTGGCCCAAGCCACCAATGCCCTGGATATTGATACGATCCTGATGCAGCTCGGCCCTTTATCTTATGGCAGTAAAGACAATGATGGCATGGTTTCACGTTGTAGTGCGTTCATGGGCAAGGTGATTCATGACCAGTACAAACTCAATCATACGGACCTGGCCAATATGATGTTTGGTCTGAAAGGCGTGTTTGCACCCGATCCGATCGCCCTCTATCGCCAGCATGCCAACCGACTCAAATTAGAAGGTTTATAACGCCAGGGTGCCTATATTTCAGCTGAAATATAGGCTTTTTTCTGGTTCTTTTCATTTGATCTATCAGTGACCGGGAAGCTGCAATGAAAAAAATAATCTATCACTTGAACCTTTTACTGCTGGTTTCCATCTTGACTGGCCCTGTGCAAGCCTCGGCATTACAGGAATATAAAAGCAATTTTGTCCTCTCGAGTTATGCCAAGACAAAATATCCGATGGTCTTTGTTCATGGTTTTGGTCTGGGTTTTAACCGGATTGGAACGGAGAGCATCGGTCTGGATTACTGGTATCAGATTCCCCAAGACCTGAGCCGGCATGGTGCACGGGTATTTTCTGCCGAATTGTCTGCTGTTGCGTCCAATGAACTCCGCGGTGAACAGCTCTTGATGCAAATTGATGAAGTACTGGCATTAACTGGTCAGAAGAAAGTCAATCTGATTGGGCATAGCCAAGGTGGCCCAACGATTCAATATATCGAGGGCGTTGCGCCACATAAAGCTGCCTCCTTAACCGCTATTGCGGGCGCTATGCAAGGCACACCAGTTTTTGTCAATGCCAGCCAGACACTCCTCCTTGCACCCTTTATCCATGCCATCGGTACAATTCTGGGACATAGCATGAATCTGGTTACAGCTAACCAGTATCCGGTCAGTATGATCGAAGCACTGGAAGCCATGAATCCAGAGGCGATTCAGGCTTTCAATATGAAATATGGCTCCTCTGCCATTCCCAAAGACTGTCAGTCTCAGGGCAGCAAACTCACGCCAAATCGAATTTACCACTATTCCTGGATGGGCAACCGGCAGGCAACCAATTCCTTGGATGTAATTGAGTCTACAGTCGTGACTTTAGGTAGCAGTTTCTTGAAAGGAGAAGCCAATGATGGTGCTCTGCCGTTGTGTAGCGGACGTTATGGCCAAATCATTCGTCAGGATTATGCCCACAATCATTTTGATGAAGTAAACCAGTTTTTTGGTATTTTGGGCCCTTTCGCGCAGGATCCGATCGCACTCTATCGCCAACATGCCAACCGGCTCAAGCTGCAAGGCTTATAAATCACTCATCTTTATGAATAGATCTAATGGATTAATCAACAAATTTTGGAAAACCTAGTTCCTGTCAACTCGGGGAACTCTAAAGAACCGGATGAGGATCATCCCGTTAAAACAACACAAGTGAGGAAAATATAATGAAATTCGGAATATTAATCACTGGCCTGCTGCTGGCGGGTACATGTCTCAGCACCCAGGCATCCACCCAGGCCAGTCAGGTCACAGCAAAAGCTAGTTCACAATATGCCAAGACCCAATATCCGATTGTCTTTGCACATGGTATGGCGGGTTTCATCCGGATCGGTACTGACCAGTTTGGACTGGATTACTGGTATCAGATTTTACCGGATCTGGCGCGTAATGGCGGTAATGTCTGGGCAACACGTGTCTCGCCTTTTAACTCATCGGAAATTCGGGGTGAGCAACTTTTAGAGCAGGTAAATGAAATTCTGGCCATTACCGGTGCAAAGAAAGTCAATCTGATCGGTCATTCCCATGGCGGCCCGACCATTCGTTATGTCGCAGGTGCAGGGAATGGAATAGTCGCTTCCCTGACTTCTGTCGGTGCTCCGCATAAGGGCTCCCCGGTTGGAGACCTGATCCTGCAAGCAGAAGGTACACCGATACAAGGGCCTTTAGTCGGTGGTATCAACCTGGTGTCTAAGGCCATCACCTGGGCACAAGGGTTGGATCCGAACAGTTTCCCGCATGATTCTCTGGCCGGTGGTAGCAGCCTGACCCTGGCAGGATCCGCTCAATTCAACCAGAAATATCCGCTCGGTATGCCAACCACCGCCTGCGGTGAAGGTAAGGAAAAAGACGGTGATATTCGTCATTATTCATTTACCGGTATAGGTCAAGTCACCAATCCGCTCGATCCTGATTCAGCCTTGACAGTTACAGCTCTACTCATTGATGGCGGCAAGGAAAATGATGGTCTGGTCTCCCGCTGTAGTGCCAAATTCGGTAAAACCATTCGGGATAACTACAACTGGAACCATCTGGATGAAGTGAACCAGTTCCTCGGATTAAAAAATATCTTTGCTCCAGACCCAGTCGATGTTTATCGCCAGCATGCCAACCGGCTCAAATTGCAAGGCCTGTAATTCAATCTCATCCCTGTCATCCCAATGCACAGGGATTTTCTAATTTTTAAACCGCCAAAATGGAACTTTATGAAAATTAGAACGCATTTTATAACCTTATGCTGCGTGTTATTTGCGGGCCAATATGTGCAGGCTTCCAATTTGCAGCAAGCAGAATCCAGATTTGTCGTGTCCAATTATGCAAAAACACAATACCCGATTGTATTTGCACATGGCATGGTCGGCTTTAATCGAATTGGTTTTGATGCCTTAGGCATGGATTATTGGTATCAAATTTTGCCAGATTTAGCCCGTAACGGTTCAACTGCCTTTGCCACCCGCATCTCACCTTTCAATTCCAGCGAAATCAGAGGTGAACAATATGTGGAGCAACTGAAAGAAGTCATGGCAATCACCGGCGCCAAAAAACTGAATTTAATTGGTCATAGTCATGATACGCATAGCGTGCGTTATGCAGCCGGGGTGATGCCGCAACATGTAGCCTCAGTGATGACTGTGGGCGGCGCCAATCAAGGGACGATTGTCGCCTCTGATGTTATGCGACTTGCCAATCAGACCGGAACATCTGAACTGCTCAATACCCTGATCAGCAGTTTTGGTAACGTCATCATGTGGGCACAAGGCTTAGACGGTCAAGCTTTCCCGCACAATGCCCTTGCAGCAGGACACAGCACGTCGATTGAAGGCACAGCCGAATTTAACCAACGCTTTAAACTCGGGCTTTCGCTGAGTCCATGTGGTGAGGGAAAATATAAAGACCAAGACATTGCGCTGTATTCAATGACGGGCAATCAACCCGTGACCAATCCCCTAGATGTCAGCGATGCCGCCATGAAAGCCTTGGATCTACTTTCTGCGAGCAAGGCTGGCGCAAATGATGGAATTGTGTCGGTATGTAGTGCCAAATTTGGTAAAACGATTCGTGATGATTACCCGTGGAATCATCTGGATGAAATCAACTTGTTGTTTGGCATTAAAGGTACCTTTGCGCCTGATCCAGTTGCTGCCTATCGTCAGCATGCCAACCGTTTAAAACTGCAAGGTTTATAAAACCACCCAAGCCTCTATTCATCCAGAGGCTTTTCTATCTTATTTTTCGCTAATTTTTTTCTTAAAATTTACTTGTTAATCATGATCAAACTGCATATAAAATATTCATCAAATATAAAAAAATAAGTGTGAAATAAAATAAATGCAGATACGTTCTATAGAAATCAAAAACAAATTTAAAAGAACCTGCCCCTGCTGCAAACGAAAAGTCATTAATCCTTTTCAATTTAAAAAATATGAGCCTTATTATTGCCCCTCTTGTCATCGACATATTATCGCAAATGTATGGATCAGTATTTTACTGGTTATCACACAATGTTTTATTTGCATTCAACTTTTTAATGCAGGAGTCCAGTCTTGGGGATATTTTGTATTATTCCTGATGTTTATTCATAAAATTTTCTTGGATATTTTAGATGCTATGATCTTGCCTTTGCAGGAACATTTCGAATAAATCTACATAAAAATTAGGCATAAAAAATGCGCCCAAAGGCGCATTTTTTCACTCGTATAAAACTTAAAATTAAGCTTTAGTTTTACGAGCTGGTAATTTTTCACGAATACGTGCAGCTTTACCAGACAATTCACGTAGGTAGTAAAGTTTAGCACGACGAACGTCACCACGACGTTTCACTTCGATACCAGCAACGATTGGAGAGTGAGTTTGGAATACACGCTCAACGCCAACACCGCTAGAAATTTTACGTACTGTGAACGCAGAGTTCAAACCACGGTTTTTCTTAGCAATTACAACGCCTTCGAACGCCTGTAAACGCTCACGGTCGCCTTCTTTTACTTTAACTTGAACAATAACTGTATCACCTGGTGCAAAAGCAGGGATGTTTTGTTTCAATTGTGCGTTTTCAATTACTTGAACTAAAGGATGCTTACCGCTCATGGGGTATCTCCAATATATGCGAGTCAGAAGAGGTCTGATCATCGCTGGGTATAGAGGCTAAAGCGCATAGACCCGATTATCTTTCCCTTTATGGTTGACCATCTCAACCATAAAGAGCCTATTAAAGAATACTTAAATGATTTTAAGTACTTGCTTGAAGATAGAAATGATTACTCATTAATATCTTACAAATCTTTTAGCCATTTTTTCTGCTGCTTGGTCAGTTCGACTTTTTCCACCAACTCTGGGCGGCGTTCAAGTGTACGCTGATATCGCTGCAAAAACCGCCATTTTTCAATATTGGCATGATGCCCGGACTTTAACACCTCAGGCACATCCAAACCTTCAAAATGATCTGGCTTGGTATATTGTGGGCAGTCTAGAAGACCATCCACAAATGAGTCTTGCACGTGTGACTGTTCATCAGACATGGCACCCGGAATTCTCCGGATAATACTGTCCAATAAAACCATCGCAGGCAGTTCACCACCCGACAAGACGTAATCTCCAATTGACCATTCCTGATCAACATATTGCTGGATCAAACGTTCATCGACGCCTTCATAACGTCCGCACAGTACAATGATTCCATCATATTTGACAAAATCCTGTACCGCAGTTTCGCTTAAGGTCTTTCCTTGCGGTGACATATACACCACAGGAACCTGAACTGCACCCGCTTGCGTTGCAAGCTCTTTGGCATGCTGGATTGCTTTTGCCAGAGGCTCAGCCATCATCACCATACCCGGACCACCACCGAATGGACGTTCATCCACCCGTTTATAGTTGCCCGTCGCATAATCGCGAGGATTGATACAATGAATTTGCATCAACTCACGTTTTGCTGCGCGCCCGCTAATCCCATAGGCTGTAATCGCTTCAAACATTTCAGGAAAAAGCGTAATGACTGCAAAAAACATCGCAGACTCCCGTATTTCCGAAAAATTCTTAGTAGTCTACGCCCCAATTGACGTAGATACGACCAGCTTCAAGATCAACGCGTTGCACCACATCTTTATGCCATGGGATCATTCGCTCTTCGCCATCGATGCTGTCGGCAGTTGCGCGAACCACCATCACATCGTTAGCACCTGTCTCAAACAGCTCAAAAATTTGACCGAGATTGACTTCTTGCTCTTCATCGTCCAGACCTAACACAGTTAGACCTTTTAAATCAGACCAATAGTACTCATCTACGCCTGCTTGAGGCAGTTGCGATTTAGAGATCCAGACATTGGAGCCAACCAGTTCGTCTGCGCCAGTGCGATCACTCACACCTTTCAGCGAAACAACCAGTCCTTTACCATGTGGTTTCCAACGTTTTACATCGACAATTTGCCAACCTGCTTTGGTCTCAATGTACCAAGGCAGATAGTCAAATATGTTGCTCATAGGTTCTGTATTGGAATAGACCCAGAGCCACCCATTTAATCCATATGCTGAACGCAACTGTCCAATCTGAATACGATCTTCGGGAACATTCTGTGTTGGTGTCATGGGCAAGCTACTACCTAATTTATAGAAAAATTATGCAGCAACTGCAGCTTTTTTAGCTTGAGCAGCTAAAGAAGCAACACGATCAGAAGGTTGAGCACCTTGAGAAACCCAGTGAGCAAAACGTTCAGCATCTAAACGAAGTTTCTCTGCTTTACCTTGAGCTGTAGGGTTGAAGAAACCGATACGTTCGATGAAACGACCGTCACGTGCATTACGGCTATCAGTCACAATGATTTGATAGAACGGACGTTTTTTAGCACCACCGCGTGCAAGACGAATAACAACCATGATAGAACCTTATAGTTTTTACGGATTATCCTTGTACCGACCATCGATACAGCTCAAACCCCTTTCATAGAGGGCAGTATTTTACTTGAACTTTGCCCTGAATGAAAGATTAAAAGTGGGTTGGCTACAATTTTGAATTTAGCGACCGTCCCAGTTTGAATTTACTGCTAAAGCACTACCACAGGCACTGGCAGTTGCTGTTACTTTTGACCAGTAACGTTGACCAGTATCATCCAAACAACTTACCCCATCATTCTTCTGACTTCCTGTGGGTGAAGGTACAGCACTTAGCACCCAGCTTGTTGCTGCTGTATTAAAACTTAAATTAAGTGTATACAAACCATTTTGAGATAAAGGAGTAGCTGAAGGAAAGCCTAACTTAGTTAAATCAATCGCAGTTGTTGCATTAATCTTATAGTTAAAATTAGTTGACTTGTATTGTTGCAATCTACTTGCTATGTCAATTAACTCGGCCTGTACCTCTGTACGCTTTGTCTTTCTTACATGCTCCTGATAAGAAGGAAGAGCTACTGCTGCAAGAATAGCAATAACCGCTACCACTAACATCAGTTCAATAAGAGTAAATCCTAACCGGTTTCTTACCATGTACTCACCCCTCCTGTGCCACACCCTGTATAAGATACATTTGCTCTAGTCTGATTTTTACACTGGATTCCTGTACTCGTCATAAGAAAGGTAAAATTATTCGGATCTTGGCTTTCTGCTTTAATAGCCCATCTTTGTCCGAGCGCATTAGTATTGGTTAAAAGTTTGGCACTCTCCGTTCCATCTCGAATTGAAATAATATATTTGACAGCAGTTCCAGTACTATTTAAAGGTAGGTTTAGCTGCGCGTTAGTTGTGCTATAACCAATTAAATTTCCACTATTATCTTTATACAAATAGCTAGGATCAAAACCTAAATAGCTGAAATTTTTACCTTTATGACGCTCCAACTGCTCTGCTAGCTTTTGTATTTCCTGCTGGGCCTGACCAGCGATTGCCTTTCGGGTATGAGTCTGATAGCTCGGGATTGCAATCGTGGCAAGAATAGCCACAATTGCAACCACCACCATTAATTCAATTAATGTAAATCCTTGTTGCGGCATACGCATAGTCCAATGATTATTGTGCATATTTTTCATACCAACGATTTGGAATAAAACGTAAGGAACCGCCTGTTTCCAGGAACTTTCCATTTGCTCCACATGCCGCACCTTTACATGGACTACAGTTAGGTCCTGAGCAAACATCATTTGGATCAGGTACCACCAGACTCCGTTTATTTGGATCATTATCTGTACTGCCCACATTTGGACTTACAATCCCTGATCCTAAATTATAAGTGTAATTCGCATCCTGCTTACATACACCTGTTGGCAAACATAAACGCTGTGTAAAACTATGCCCTTTTACCCCAGCACCACAACTTGAAGTAGTACCATTATTAGATGCGTCATATTGAGTAACATATAGACTACCCTCTAAAGCAATTGGAGTAGTTAGACCTTTAATAATGTTTGCTGCAGCTTCACTACCATCAAACTTTTTATTAAACACATAATACCAGCCTCCCCACCCACTAGTTTTATTTACTGTAGTTGAAGACGTAGCGTTATTGACATATCTCAGCTGGGTAGGGGCTGGACTGGTAGCGGAGCTACTAGCCAATGTTCTTGCTTCCATATTTGAAGTTGGATAACGTCCTTCAGCAGTACTTGGATAAGCATCATAATCATAGATCGCATAGGCAGCATCGTATTGTAAACCTAGAGGATCTTTCTTCTGTGCCGAATCTACTGTACCTACCAATGGCGAACTCTGATTACCAGACACAAAGGTAGCGACTACAATATTTCCGCCATAAATAGCATTACTACCTGCGCTATAGTGAGCCGTGAAGGCTGGCATCGTATAAAAACGCGGACTAGTACCATTATTTTGATGCAGATTTAAAATCCTGTTAGCTTGTGCAGTAAATGTCGTCGCACCATCATTCTTGAAATCCACCCTAAACGCTTGTCCCGCAAGATCACCAAAATATAAATGGTCAATCACCCCATCATTATTACGGTCTACAGTACGAATCTGACTTACAACACTATATTTTAAGTGATCATTAGTACTAGAGTCTGCATTCCATAATAGATCCCCGGTATCAGCATCAAACATATACACTCCTGCACCAATTTCTTTATTGGTTGAAGTGGCATTTTCCTGTTTGTAATTGTAGATTTCATATCCAGCATAACCCGTACGGATACCATTGACCTTCAAACCATCTCCATCAACTCCACCCGCATCGTACCCTCCTCCGACAATCATGACGAGTTTACGTTTGCCTTGCCAGTTAATATAGCCAAGGCTTGGTTTAGACCAGCTCTGGCCCATTTTACTTAATGCACTAAAAGACTTACCGGCAGGATTTTTTTGCGAATATACTTTGCCTGCGCTTGGATCAATATGGAATTTAATTTTTGGACTATTAATATCGGTTAGATCTAGGGCGTAATAACTACGTCCACCCATTCTCATTCCGCCATATACCCACTGCTTACCGCTCAGGTCCTCAGTTTTACCATCCAAGTCAGTACGAGAAGTTCCTTTTACAGTTAGAGTCCCATCACTTTTACTGACATAGATTGTGTGAGCAGTCCATTCGCCATCCATACCATAATAAAGAGCATCTTTCCCTCCCGCCAGATTTCCTCCTTCATTTTTGAAAGTTTCTGACTGACCTTCAATAATTTCTTTAGGAACAAAAGAAAATTTTTCTACCCCAGTCTCTGCATTTACAATATGGATCAAACCTTGAGTTGTCCCGAATAGCACATAATCTTCACGATTTGTACTACCAATACTGATTTTACCTGTATTGTTGTCTTTCTCAGCTACTGCCTTACCCTGCTGAGTAATCAGGATAGGTTTAGAATGCAGAATGCTTCCCATTTGTCTTACTGTAGCCGAATAGGTAGAAAGATCGAGATCAGTTGTAGAAATATCACTTGGAATATTGAAACCGAGCAAGCTCATTAAAGCTCTTGAATAAGTACCATCTGTTTTAGTCTTCGCATTAGTTGTATAAGTATGATCAATTTTGACTAGATCTAAATTACGAGAAACTTGCTCAGCTACAGGTTTAGTTCCATCATAACTATAGTCAGTTAAGAGAGTTCTCGCAGTTACTGAATTACCCGTTGTATTAGTACCAAGCCCTAAAGGAAGCTGACTTAAAGCTCCGC
Organism: Acinetobacter sp. L-24; assembly: GCF_056857555.1. The sequence continues at coordinate 131,103 of NZ_JBSXNI010000040.1, forward strand.
CTTTTTTAAATATTGGTGCATTTTCTGGATAACTCATCCCAGCTTTGGCCCAGATATCAGCTAAATCTTGCAATTTACTTTTTTTCACCACCACAGTTAAATCGCTAGGCGTTTTACTTGCATAAACTCCATTATTCACTACGTGGAACTTTTTCAAATTACCAAACCAGATTTGCTGACGCTCTACTGGATTTACTTTTGGCTCAAACTGTGGGAAGTAAGAATAAGGCTGTACAATTGCAGGGTTCAAATCATCTAATGGAATCGTTGATGACCCGGTACTCATAGATGGAATATCTTTATTCAATTCCTCAACGAACTTATTAATACTGTCTGAAATATCTTTAGAGTTAGAACCAGCTTTCCAGCCACCGCCACCCAGTACCCCCCAATCTTTTGCATCTTGTACGTCTGGGTTACTATCCCCATTGAAATCGCTACCAAACCCTACAACAGCAGTTTTAATTTTTAAACCGACAGGATTTTTTGCAGGATCTAGTAACGCTTGTGCATATCTACCGACACATGCCCAACCATTGTTACTGCTACCATATGGACCACGGTTACCTAAAGGGCTTAGACTACAATCAAATTGGGCTGACTGACTTCCTAATGTTGTATTCATAGCATTATATATATTAGTAGAATTCCCTCCAGGTGATGGTTCTCCATCTGTTAAAAAGTAAATTCCTTGTCCACTACACTCACGTTTTTCTGGATTATTAACTTGACCACTAATGGATTGAGGTGCCAAATAAGTTCGAGTTTTAGTTGTATCTTTAGCATCTACAACAGATAAATTAAATCCACTATAAGTATTATTATTTAAGGTAGGTTGCCCCATTAAATATGCAGCAGCTTCAGCATATGCATATGGTGTTGGTGTTCCTCCACTAGCTTTCAAATCTTTGATTGTAGAAAGGAGTAAATCTCGCTGTGTAATATTTTTTGTCACCCAAGTTTGTTTTTCAACTGTTCTTGTTTTGGTCACATTTTCATAAACTGGAACTTCAGTTGTTCCAGTTTGGTCTTTTTCGTAAAAAATTTTACAATTATCACCTTGGGTACAGGATTTGAATGGAAGCTTATCATTAAAATTAGTTGGCATGTCTTTTGAAGGAGCAGACCATGAACTACAAGCATACGGAGAAGTAGAATCCCAAGCATTCTTACAAGCTTGATAATAGGTTACAGGAACATCTCTTGTACAAGTAAAAATTAGGTAACATCTATAGGATTCTTTTTCTGTAACTGTATAACTAGCCCACCTTTCTTTATCAAAAGTATAGTTTTTTGTTGTTGTACCAACTTGAACCTTATCTATATATTCTTCTTCAACTAAAGTTGTCTCCAATACTTGGTAAGTACTTATAACTTCACTTAAAGGTCTTGCAGGTACTCGGATATAACCATTATCTCCAGCAAAGGTAGAAAGGCCTAGAACGATTTTATCACTCACCCGAGGTACAGTAGGGGTGCCCTGTAAAATTTCTCTTAACCCATCTTTTAACCGGGTTAAACGGTCATAGCATCGGTAACTACCATTAGGCTGTTTTTCACAACCCGTTTGAGGATCCTTGACTTTAGAACTAGCTGCACTAGCAGAAACTGCACAATAGTAACGTGAGTATAAAGGAGTCGTTGTTGTATCCTCTACTACATTATTTCTTGAGCCCACACATACACCATAATCATCCTGAATACTCATGGACGTATTACTGTATCCTACCCCATATCCCATACTGCCTGATAAATCGAGCATCAACATTAATGTAGTACTGCCTACACTATCTTCAGGCACCTTATAAATTTCAATATCACTTGCATAACTCATAGGGAGCGCAGCACATAATAAAGCAGTTAATACTGTAGAGATTCCCGCTACTTTAAATTTAGAGACAATCGTTTTTCGGAAAAATGGTGTCATATTCACTTGTTTTTTTATATATTTCATCATTAGCATTCCTTTACGATGTTCCTTTTACAGGTCTTAGGGTGTATTGCATTTCCTGATCGCTATAAGGCACATTATGATCCTTTAAACACTCTGCTACCGTCTTATTGGCGGCCAAAGAATCATAAAAACTTGTGTAATTGGATAAGCAGTTTTGGATATCTGTTGCAGAGCTTTCACTTAAATTTGGAATAATAGAAATAACGTTGACTGCCACTTTCTGGATCTGTTGAGTTTTTGATAGCTGGGCATCATCTCCTTCCAATAAATGTTCCCAATCCAGACCAGAACTATCCGCTCGAATGCCCACTCGCGTCATTACTGCTGAACGGCCACTAATGAAGTCTGATTTACGAGAAATTTTGCAAAAGCCGATATTTCCCAGTTGAGAATTTTTAATTTGACTACCTTCCCAATAGACAGCACTTGCATTCCGACTCCCCTCCAGAGTATTCGCATCCCCCCCACGAATACAGAATACAAGTTCTTTATCCTTATTTTCCGGTCTTAATACATAAGCCAGCATTCCATCCCCAATCCTCATATTGGTTAGCGCAAAATCATCAGAAGTCTGATTTTCCAAGCTAAAAAATATGGCATCAGAGGCTTGCTGAAGCAGGGCCTGTGCCTGCGTATTCGTAGCAATATTTAAGGAGGTTAAGCTTCCTCTGATTGCCCAGGTTCCCACTAAAGTTAATAGGATGAGCATAACCAGAACTACAATTAAAGTAGCTCCTCGCTGTATAGATAAAGCTTTCATTGAGGATTCTCCTGAATACCAAATCCATTTCTCAGTGCTACTGTTTGGGTAACTACTTGCCTCATATACAAATTATTTTTATTGTCAGCAATTAAAGGCTTATTAATATCAAAAATTTGATAGTTTTTATTTGGGTCAACAGCACTATTATTCCCCACACTATCTGGTGAACGCACCAGCATCCCTAATTGAAGAGATACAATCTGAGGTTTAGTTGCCAAAGCTAAATAATTAGGAATACTAATGTAGCCAAAACGATCCAGTACCCCATCCTGGCCTGCAACTGCTGGTGATTTGGTAGCATCAACAGTGTCACTGGCGACACCTAATAAAATGTGTAAATGGTCGACTCGAGGAATAATGACCTCACCGTTCCCATTTAAGTTATCAAGTTTAAGATCATTATCACCAGAATAGCTGGTAGCTTTACAGGCTAATGCTAAAGCAGCATTTGGATCATTATTTACCTTGCTATCTGCTCTTAAAAAATAACGTTCGACTACATATACATTTCTAGCAATTTCAGTACCTTCACAGTCATATTTATTATTAATAGTATTGCGATACTGGATCACCAGTTGATCGCTTTTTAATCCCTGTAAATTTGAAGGTCCGATATTTCCTGCTGTCATGAGGTTATTACTCGCATCAGCTCCAGTGATCTTAAACGTTGAATTGGTACTAAGATTAGCCCTATCTAAGACAATCCCCCCATGTAATATCGAGGGATCCATAATCGGTTTACCTGAGTTTAAATTCGCTAGACGTATATTGCGCAACATATATTCCAGGCCAAAACTGGCACTATTCTGCAAATTAGCTGCGCCTTGTTGTATAGCCATATTTTTTTGAGCGGTAATATAAAGTTGTATAGCTGCGGCTGTAATAAGTAATCCCAGCACAAGGGAAATCATAAGTTCGATAAGTGTAAAGCCAGATTGTGGTTTCATCCTTAATATGCCTCCATTACTAGGCATTGTGCGCCAGCTTTATATACTCCATTAGCCATACATGTAGAAATATCATCTTTTGTAATGGCTGTTTTTCCCCATGCAATATAAATACAGGTGCGACTGCTTCCTTCACACTGCTTCATCACAATCGTCTGCCCCAAACTTTCTGCCTTGCTTAAAATCTGTGTCGCATCATATTTGGCTATTTTTTGGCCATCACATGCAGGTACATAGGTAGAGCTACTTCCTAAACAGCCTGTTTCTGACTGTTTGGTGTTGATAGCAGTTACATAATGATTTAAAGCTAAACGATTAATGCGCATACGATCGGTCAAATCGCGAGCCACTGTCATGGCCATTGTTCGGTCAGTTGCTTCCGTCATCGCCTGAAGTGCACGGAGCTGCAATACCGAGAAACCGACTACTCCTACAGCTAAAATAAAAAGTGCTACCAATACTTCCATTAGTCCAACGCCATATTGTGATTTGATCATCAACATGCCCCTGCTTTATTTTCAATTTTTTCAATTACACCTGTTCTAGAAATACTGATTTCTTTTGAGGCAGCCAATTTCGTACTGCATACTGTAAAAACGAGTGGAACCACTTGATCAATTTTCTTAGGATTAGTAGTGTTATTTTCAGGTAGAAGTGGATTAAAGCTAGGATTATCAATTTGCTTGTTTCTTTTAGTGACTAAACCTATGGGCTGGAATACCACATCTGTCGTATCACTGGTAAGCCTTATATCACTATATTTAGAAGTCCAATGAAAAGTAGTTGCATCATTAGTGCCATTGTTAAATTTTATGGTTACCTGTTTACGCAGGGCGGCAGATTGAGCACGAGCTTGACCAAATAAATATGCAAGTTCTTTAGCAGTATTATTTAACTGTTGTTTTTTTATAGCATTTCCAAACGAAGGAGCAGCTATTCCTGCAATAATCGCCAATACCGCAATCGTCACCATCAGTTCAATTAAGGTAAATCCCTGGATTTTACGCATATTCCCCCTCCCCTAGGCCTTAGACTGACCCATGTAAACTATTACTTATTAAAATTACAATAACTACACACAACAGATAAAAGGTATAAAAAAACAGATAATTGCCAAAAAGCACTTATCTGTCAATTCATAAAAAACTCAGAATGTTAAATGCTTAACACTTTAGGCCTGAGTTACCGGAATACGTAACTCTTTAGGTAAACTAAAGGTAATATTTTCTTCTCGGCCATCCAACTCTTTGGGCGCTTGTGCACCCCAATCCTGCAAACGCTGAATCACCTGTTTGATCAGAATTTCCGGTGCAGAGGCGCCTGCTGTTACCCCAATCTGGGCATTTTCTGCAAACCACTCCTGTTTGAGTTGATCAGCATTATCCACCAGATAAGCAGCTTTCCCCATACGTTCAGCCAGTTCACGCAAACGGTTTGAATTAGAGGAATTGGGTGAACCCACAACAAGTACCACATCACAACGTTCTGCCAAGTCACGCACTGCATCCTGACGGTTCTGTGTAGCATAACAAATATCGTCTTTACGTGGACCTTGAATTAGCGGGAATTTTTGACGCAAGGCATCAATCACTTTCGCCGTATCGTCAATCGATAAGGTCGTTTGCGTGACAAAAGCGACTTTTTCAGGGTGATGCACGCTTAAGGCAGCGACATCTTCTTCATCTTCAACCAGATAAATCTCACCACCATTTTTCTTGTCATATTGCCCCATGGTGCCTTCAACTTCTGGATGGCCTTCATGACCAATCAGAATGGCCTCTACACCTTCACGGGCATATTTAGTCACTTCGATATGCACCTTGGTCACCAAGGGACAAGTCGCATCGAAGACTTTTAAACCACGACGCTCAGCTTCAAGCTGTACCGCTTTCGAAACCCCATGTGCGCTAAAAATCACAATATTGTTATCAGGGACTTCATCGAGTTCATCAACAAAAATTGCACCGCGCTGGCGTAAGTCATCTACGACAAATTTGTTGTGCACCACTTCATGACGCACATAAATCGGTGGGTTAAAGCATTCTAGGGCACGGTTCACGATCGCAATGGCACGATCTACACCAGCACAAAAACCACGTGGGTTGGCTAAAACAATTTCCATAGAATCCTCAATACTCACACCATTTTTAGCGGTTCAATTGAAATAAATGTAAACAATCGACTGACAACTATTTAGTTTAAAGCCGCTCTACTCTAAAATAGAGAAGATATTTTATCATATCAGGAAAAATATCATGTCGGGTCTCTTGTTTGTCGTTTCTGCAGCGTCTGGAACAGGCAAAACATCCCTTGTTAAAGCCCTACTTGAGCGTGTCAACAATCTTCACGTTTCTGTGTCACACACTACACGCGGTCAACGACCTGGCGAACTCGATGGCGTACACTATCATTTCTCAAATAAAGAAGATTTTTTAAATCTGGTCAATGAAGGCGGTTTTATCGAATACGCCGAAGTATTTGGTAATTACTACGGTACCGCGCAAGCCACAGTCAAAGAACAACTGGCCAAAGGTCATGATGTGCTACTGGAAATTGACTGGCAAGGTGCGCAACAGGTTCGTCGACTTTTTCCTGAATCTAAACAAATTTTTATCTTACCACCAAGCCAGTTCGACTTGCGTGAACGCCTGTCTAACCGTGGTACTGACGCAGTTGATGTGATTGAGCATCGTCTCAGCTGCGCGGTAGAAGATATGCAGCAATATAGTAACTTTGACTATATCATTATTAATGACGACTTTAATAAGGCGCTGCATGACCTAGAAGCGGTGATTATCGCCAACCGTCTGGTACTGAGTCAGCAAGCCAACCGTCATGAAAAACTGATCCAGAAACTGATTACGCCGACTGGGCAGTGATTAAAACTTGAGTCTATAGACAAAGCCTTTTATACTGTGCAGTCTGTTAAAATTTATTATTCAAACGAGAATTCTTATGGCACGCGTCACCGTTGAAGATTGTTTAGACCATGTAGACAACCGCTTTGAGCTTGTACTAGTGGCAAGCAAGCGCGCGCGTCAATTGGCACGTCAAGGTATTGAACCAACTGTAGAATGGGACAATGACAAACCGACTGTTGTTGCTTTACGTGAAATCGCTTCAGGTCATGTATCAAAAGACATTTTGAAACAACGTGATCAAGACTATCAAACATCAAGTCTGGATCTTGCACTTTCTGCAAATAATCTAAACTTAGACGGTTTTTCTTTCTAATAAGAGATCGTCACTTAAAAAGCCTAGTTCTAAACTAGGCTTTTTTTGTTATGTGACTTTTATATTTATGCCAGAACGGTTATAACATAAGGGTTAGCTATCAAGTTTGAATGGGTTTTCTGCTCTGTAGTAGCAAAAAACCATCAAGCCAGGAAATTCACATTTCTAGAATGCTTTCAGGTTTTATTTGTAAAAAATTCAGTTGAAAAAGGTGTTTTATGCCAGGCCCACAGGTCAGTCAAGCCAAGCAGCAGTTAGAGATCATTATCGATGCGTATTTAAGTGAAAGCGATGTCGAACGTGTGCTTGCGGCCTGTGATTATGCAGATATTGCCCATGACGGGATTGTGCGTAAAAGTGGCGAACCCTATATTTTGCATCCGATTGCGGTCAGCTGTATTCTGGCGCATATGCGTCTTGACCCTGAAACGCTGATGGCCGCACTGCTGCATGATGTGATTGAAGATACCGACTTTAACAAAGACGATATTACCGAGACTTTTGGTTTTACTGTAGCCGAACTGGTCGATGGCGTGACCAAACTGAGTCATTCCAGCGATAAAGAATATAATAAAGCCGCTTCATTCCGGAAAATTCTGCAAGCCACCTTACAAGATCCACGTGTCATTATTGTGAAACTGGCCGACCGCTATCACAACATGACTACCCTGGAGGCACTGCGTCCGGACAAACGCGCGCGTATTGCCCGCGAAACCTTTGAAATTTTTGTTCCGATGGCGCGTATTGTCGGCATGAATGAAATGGCCGATAACCTGGAACATCTTTGTTATCAGAATCTAGATCTGGATATGTATAACAATGTGCAGGCCGCCCTGCTGGAAACCAAGCCAAAACGCTGTGAATATCAGGCCAAATGGGAAAAGAACCTGACTGAACTGCTGCAACAGAATGCCATTCAGGGCCGGATTAAGAAGAAGAATAATAATATTGAGCTACTGCGCCACTTCGTTAAAAATGATATCGATCTACAAGAATTAACTCATAGCCATGCTTTTGAAATTATTTTACAGAGCATCGCGGACTGTGACCGACTGGCAGAAATCCTGACACAAAGTTTTAAAATCCAGAGTTATGAAGATCATATCCGCCGCCCATTACCGGGAGGCAACCAGTCCTTGATGATGCGCCTGAAAGGCGAAAAGACCACTTTGTCTTTGACTATTCAAACCGAACTCATGCGTAAAGCGGCACGTTTTGGCGTTGTACTCGGTGAAAGTGCGCCGCAAGCCTGCCGCTCTGCGATTCAGGCCTCGATGCAAAATCTGAATGTTCTGGTCGATGGTGAATGTGCCAAAACCACTTTCAGTGAACTACTGGATTATCTGCACCAAGAAAAAATCTGGGTCTATACTCCGCACGGCCATTTACATGAATTGCCGCAAGGTGCCACGGCGGTCGACTTTGCTTATGCCGCGAGTTTATTCCTGGGCAACCATGCGGTGGGTGCAAAAATTAATAATGAGACCAAACCACTGTCGACTCCTCTAGTCAGTGGTCAGGTGGTCGAAATTATTACCGATGTCCTTGCGACTCCGAACCCAGATTGGCTCAGTTTTATTAATACCCAGAAAGCTCGTCGTGCTATTCAGAATATTCTGCGTGATCAGGACCCAGACGAACAGCGTCTGGTCGGACAACAGGCTCTCAATCGTGCCTTGAAATTGTTCCATCGTTCCATTCGTGATCTGACTGAAGCAGACTGGAAAAACCTCTTAGAATGGCGCCATGTTTCCAGTAAAGAGCAGCTGTTTGAACAGATTGCAGTCGGTGATTTATTACCGCAACTGGTGGCCAACCATTTATTTGCCCAAGATCAGCATCAGAATATTGCCAGCTCAGACCGTCTGATTCAGGGAACGGAAGGTGTCGATGTCAAATATGCACATTGCTGCAATCCTGTGCTGGGTGATCCAATTCAGGGGCATTTGACCCGTCGCGGTCTGATTGTGCATCGTGCGCGCTGCCATAACCTGCTGCATGAACAGCATCAGCATCCAGAAAATATCATGTTGTTGCAGTGGACCTCTGATGATCTGGAAGATATCAGCTTTACTGCCTATCTCAGCATTGACCTGGACATGAATGACGAGCAGATTTCCGACCTGATTTACCAATGTCGTAAAGCGCATTCCGGGGTGGAAATGGTGCGCACTCAGGATGACAAAACTTACGTCAATATCGTGGTGCATAACCGTAAACAGATTGCACAGATTATCCGGGATTTACGCATGTATTTCGGTTTCCCGCGAATTATCCGTCTGGCACAGCCCGTTGTTTTCAGTGAAGCCTCTAAAGCGAGTTAATCATTTAAAACGATAGTGCTTTGATCGGCCGAATTGATCGAATATGATGTATGTCGATGATAAAAGGAGAAATTAATGTCCCGCCAAGTAATCCATACTGAAAATGCCCCTGCTGCGATTGGCACTTATTCGCAAGCCATTTTAGTGGGTGATACCTTATATCTATCAGGTCAAATTGGCCTGGATCCTTATAGTATGGAACTGGTTGAAGGCATTGAAGCTCAAATTCGCCGGGTGTTTGATAACTTAAAAGCAGTCTGTGAAGCCGCTGGTGGCTCTTTGGCAGATATCGCCAAACTGAATATTTTTCTGACCGACTTATCTCACTTTCAACTGGTCAATCAAATTATGGGGGAGTATTTTGCCCAACCCTATCCAGCACGTGCCGCTTTAGGTGTGGCCAGCCTGCCTAAAGATGCCTTGGTTGAAATGGATGGCATTGTCATCATTAATCAATAAGTTATAAAAATTACTCAATCCCCACCCTGCAATATCTCATTCTAAATCATGAATCGCTTTTGTGTGGAAATCCGAGCAGTACTTGGATTTCCACTCAGGTGGTGATTTTTTATCTAAATCATCAATCATGATAAAAGCTATTTCAAATGATTTTTATTGACAAACGATAACAATTATCAATAATATTACTTATCTTATTTAATCACTGTGGTTGTGTCCTATGTACGTTTGTCTATGCCGTGGCATTACAGATCAAGACATTAAAGATGCTATTGCAAATGGCGCTGAAAGTTATCGTGAGGTCCGCGATATGTTGGACTTGGGAACTTGCTGTGGCCGCTGTGCACCAGAAGCCCGTATGATCATCAGTGATGAAGTTTCACAAATTGCAGCACGGCTGGCAGTTGCAGCATAAATTTAGAAAGATTTCTCCCTATAAGCATAATGAAAAAAACAATGATCTTTGGTCATTACTCCTCCCCCGCCTTTGACTCTGGCGGGTTTTTATTGTCATTCATCTGAGTTCGGATCGATTCGATGTCGATTTTCATTTGCTGTTCCATAAATTACTCGCCATTTGCCCCTGACTTGCTTTACTATCAGCATTAGAGCGCTTTCTTAGAAAGATAAAACAGGTCCAAATGGAGTTATGCGATGAAAGGCAATCGTGATGTGATTAATCAGCTCAATCAGGTGTTGTATCACCACTTAACTGCCATTAACCAGTATTTCCTGCATTCGCGCATGTTTAATGACTGGGGCATTGAGAAACTGGGCTCGGCAGAATATAAAGAATCCATTGTTCAGATGAAACATGCCGATAAAATTATTGAACGTATTTTATTTTTGGAAGGTCTGCCGAATTTACAAAATCTGGGCAAACTGTATATCGGTCAGCATACTCAAGAAGTGCTGCATTGTGATGTGCGCAAAGTCAAAGAGAATATTGAAGCCATCCAGAAAGCTGTCGCACTGGCTGAAACCCAAATGGATTATGTGACGCGTGATCTGGTTCAGGAAATTCTAGAGAAAGAAGAAAATTATCTGGATTGGACAACGACACAAATTGATCTGATCGAAAGCATTGGCATTGAAAACTATATTCAAAGTCAGCTTTAAATTTAGAGTTTAGTTAAAGAAAAAGCCAGCATCTGCTGGCTTTTTTGTATTTAGCGAGGTACATCCTGCGTTAATTCTTTATAACTCATTTCAGTTTTCTGAATGATCTTTAAGCGTTCCAACTGATGCTTGGCTTCCGCCTCATAACCATTAAAAGCTAAGAGTTTGGCATATTTGATCAGGTTATATTTAGTCGGATAACTCAAGACCATTTGTTCACCTTCCAGAATCTGATCAGCAGATACTTTGCTATAAGGATTCAGACGAATCCAGGCAATGCGATTATTGAACTCTGTCAGAAGATAGATCTGTCTATTATCAGTTATTTCAGTTGAATATTTTTCATAACGCATACTATCTACAAGTTTAGAAACAGCTACATCATAATCTCGATAAATCAGCAGCAAGACTACCAAGCCAACTACCCAAGTCAGTTGCAAAGCAAATGTCGGTAAAGTAATAGTTTTGATCTTTGAATTTTGCGCTAAAACTGTACCCAGAATAAAACCCACAGGCAACAGGAAATAAGCATAGTGCTGCGGAAATTCAAACATGGCATGCGTGATAAATGTTCCAATCATCAAAATCCCAAGCACCGATTCCGGGGTATTCACCCATCTTTGCAACTGATAAGCCAAATAACCAAAATATGCCAAAAATGCTAGGCCAATGATTAATCCATTCCAGAGTAAAAAGTCCAGAATAAAATTATGCGCACTTCGAATCCAGACCGGGCCTTGTACGGTATCGCTGATCGAGACAAAAGCGACACTAGTCTGATACCAGCCATAGCCAAACCAAAGCTGTGCCTGAATTGCAGCTATCATTTGCTGCCAGATCGCAAGACGTGACATATCCCCGGTGGCACGCGATACGACATCCCGGCTTTGCACCACGTCTGTACCCATCGCTTGCGCAACTAACTGACTCAGTAATGGGAAAAAGGCAATACAAGAAATAAAGAAGATGAACCAAGCGGTACTGTAATACCACTTCAGGCGGATAATGCCTTTATATTGGTAGAACGCCAGATATAGCATAATCGCGATTGCAGCAACCCAAGCAGTACGTGACTGACTTAAAGCCGCTCCCATAACAATCACTGCAGCGCAGGCAAATAACCATTTGGTATGGATTTTTTTATTTTCATATAAGTAAAGGCAGCTCATCAAAGCCATGACTAAAAAAGTTGCCATATTATTTGGCTGAGCGAAATTAGCATAGGGCCGCTGATTACCGCTGATATTCACCATACCTGGCAAAGTCGCGTCCAAATTAGTCCACTGGCAAAGTGCGATAATGCCTGTGACTGTACCTGAAGCCAAAAACACATAGCTAAGGTTGGTAAAGGTTTTTTCCCGATTATAATCTCCTATTGAAAGGTTATAACCCAACACACTCACGAGCCAAAAACTAAAGACAAAAATAAAGCCCATCATGGCTGTGCTAAAGAAAAAGACCTGTCCTGTCAGAAAATGTATAAATGGTACACAGGTGAGTAACAATAGCGGCAGACTAACTACTGGAATTCTTAATTTTTCTTTTAGACAGATTGTAGCTAGCACAAATAATGCAAAAAATGCGTATAGCTCACCCGTATAAGTGACCCAAGGACGATAATGAACAGGCATAAGCCATGCAAGAGAGATGAGGATTGCTGCGATAAGAGCAAGCGTGAATTTCATAGAAATTTAAGGCAGTGAAGATTGGGCACATGATAAACAAAAAGCAGATTAAAAGGTAATCTGCTTCTTGAATGAAAAATAGTATTTGGTTCTAAGAGTGAAAATTTTTATAATATTTTTTCAAAAAAGCTGATAACCATACTCCCAAAAACGGGGTGGTGTTGAAGGTAAGCTTCCTGACAAGACAGAAGTGTTTAAAAATAAGTAAAAAAATACAAATGTAATTATAAGCCACACAACAAAATATATAATTTTAGTTAAAGTTGATTTTTTATTATTAAGTGAATTAAAATAAGCTGAATGCTTAAATTCTGGATTTTTAAGCAAGAAAACAAATAACCAAAGTAGTGCAAACTGAGTAATCGGGTAAATATGAATACCCGAGAATGATAAATCTATAGCTATTGCTATTAATGCTGCGATGACAAAATAGTTTTTTTTAAGGTTCAAGCTTATTTTTCTTAAAATACTAAAAACAATATAAGCCAAGAAAGAAAATCCTATTAAGCCTGTTTCAGTTAAAATTTGAATAAATAAATTATGGGGATGCGCTGATAAGCTTGGGTATTGATCTAATTGATAAAAACCACACCCTAAAATTGGACTTTGTAACCAACATTGAAATGCATTTAGCCAAAGATCATAACGACCACTTGTAGAATCTCTAGCAATAGATCTCAAACTAGAACCTGATTGACTTGAGAAATGTATAATTAAAAAATAAGCTAACCACGTTAAACTATATATAAATATTAATTTTAACCGAGCCGACCTATTGAATATGCAAATTAACCCAATAAAAACCGTATAAGCTAAAGTTGCTGAACGACCACCATCCAAAAGAATTGATAAGAAAGCTAAGAATATAAAACACAAGTAGATAATTTTATATTTTTCTTTTAAAAAAAACCAAATTGCAAAAATAGAGAATATCAAAAAATAGCTATTATAAACACGTATATTCCATGGTAAAGGATACCAATTTTGATATTTTCCTGTATTCAAATACTCCCATAAAGACACAGGGAAAAAAATAAAAATAAACAAACTAGAAAACACAATCAATTTAGATAGTATTTCATTATACTTTAAAACAAAAAATGCTCTATATAATAAATAAAATAATAATATTTCAAAAAAAATTATTTGATAATTAAGCCAAAAAAACAAGCCAAAGAAAATAAAAAATAAAAAAACTAACTCTTTTTTAAAAAAAAAATTTCCTTTATTTATAAAACTATAGAAACCTAAACCTAATAAAAGTAAAATTTCTAAAACTCGAGCTTCATTGTAGAAATTAAAACTCAATTGAATAGAAATTCCTAAAATAAAAATAAAAAAATAAAGAGCTATAAATAGCTCTTTATTTTTTAAATGTTTAACTGAGTCAAACATTAGGTTCCACGACACTCTGCTGGTAAATATTTAATATCAGTAGTACCAGATTTAGCACACTTCCAAGTTACACCATTTGCACTTGCAGTCGGAGTCAAGGTGAATGCCGCTGCTTTTGCTTTATTAGTCATTGTTACTGTTATTACACCTGTAGCGGGTGTACATGTCACTGACGCCACATTAGCAGTAGCTGTACTAACGTCAGTAAATCCTAGACAGTTATTTGCAGCTAGTGCACCACCATTATTTGAGATATTTTCACTAACAGTAGCTTTTACTGCTGATGCAGCAGTCATGCCTTCTGATACACGCGCACGAACTGTATAATCTTGATAAGCAGGAATCGCAATCGCAGCAAGAATACCGATAATTGCAACAACAATCATTAACTCAATAAGGGTAAAACCCTTTTGTACTGTATTCATAACATTCTCCACAAATGTTTTTGTTTATTTATAAGCTTAAAAGAAAAAGCTCATTCCGCTTATTTTATATTTAGCACTAAGTGTGCCAAGTTTTATTATAATAAAATTGAGAGAAAAAACAGCACTTTAAAAAAATATTTTTATTTTTTGTAATCTTTGTGTTTTATTTTGTGTAACTAACTGACAAATTTTGTCAGTTAGTTGACTAAAATCACCCCAGAATGATTGGTTTATTCCCTAATTCATTCTTTAAATCATCTATTTTTCGATCATAGTACTGATCTAGAATTTCTCCAATCTGCTTCACACCTTCAATTACACCTTCTTTAAACTCCTGCTGAGCCAGATTTTGAATGATGCTTTGGCATATTTCATCCCAGACTTGCTGGGTCGTGGCATTCTTAATTCCACGGTCAATCACGATTTCAACCTTATGTTCACAAAGATTCAAATACAGGAGTACTCCACTATTATATTCTGTATCCCAAACACCTATCTCGGCAAATAATTGCCGTGCTCGGCATAAAGTATCTTGATAATAAGCAGAGCGAGAAGGCAAGCAGCCTTCAATCACCACCTGAATCTCTCCGACATGGCCATGCTCGGCTTCTTCGACCGCAAGTGCAATTGCATACTGATCCTGCTTGGAAAAAAAGCGCTTGGTTGCAGGCATATAAAAGAAATGCTTTAGCCAGCGCTTAAAACTCGGCTGTGCATGTTCTTCCAGCTTAGGTTGCGTGACAATCTCTGTCGTATCTGTAGTTGTTACCATGAGCCTGATGCTCCTCCCCCGCCAAAACTGCCACCGCCACCGCCGAAGCCGCCGCCACCAAATCCACCACGGCCACTACCACCGCCCCGGCCGCCACCAGCTAAAAAGGCATGTAAAATCAGCTGGGCAATAGAGGTGACCAATAAAAAGAAAATACCTGCGCCAATCATTAGGCTAGCAACCAAGCCTAAGCCATTCACCAATCCTGCCGCTGTACCTGCCACCGCTGCAGTTGCTGCGCTCAGACGTTTACCAAAGATCATGGAGCCAATAACACCTGCAACAATAATAAAGATGACACTCCCAAAAGTAGCTTGCGATGCTTTTTGAGCTTGATAGGCTTGTTCCTGACGTTCTTTGATTTCATCCGCGGCCTGTGCAGCAATTTCAGGATCTAAATTTAAAATACGTTCAATTTCGGTTAGTCCAGAATCAATGCCTTGCGCATATTGGCCTTGCTTAAAAAATGGCGTAATTTTGTCATGAATAATTCGACCTGCCACTATGTCAGGTAGTACACCCTCCAGACCATAACCGGTCAAAATTTGAATACGGCGATCATTAATGGCAATCGTCATCAACAAACCATTGTCGCGCTTGGCTGAACCCAGCTGCCAGGCTTCAGCAACGCGCATGGAGTAATCAAAAATATCTTCCTGCCCCGTGGTTGGAACAATGACTACACCTATTTGCCCTTTGCCTTCATTATAAAGTTTTAGAATGCGCTGACTGAGTTGCTGTTTTTCAGTGGGACTGAGTAAATTTGCCTGATCAATAACTGGTTCATTCAGGCTGGGCAAGTCGCGCTGAAGCTGCCCTTCAGCCATGTCATTGACAATTTGTGGCTGTGATGCTGCTGCAGTTTCTGTATTTTGGGCTGGAGTATTTTGATTATTTTTAGGCTGTAAGATTTCACGGGCTACGATGACTTCTTCAGTATCTGTAGCCGTCGCCGTTTCTGCTGAAACAAGTGTTGTCATTCCCATGCCCAGCATGAGAAGCAAACCAGCACAGTATTTCAGCAGCATCTCGAACATCTGATTCCTCACTTATTTAAAGATCTTACTTATTCAAAGGAAACCGTGGGAGCTTTCTGTGCACTTTGCTCGGCGCTAAAGTTCGGTTTGGTGTCCATGCCAATCACTTTAGCCGTCATCACCTGCGGGAACTGACGCGCATAAGAGTTAAAGTCCTGAACCGTTGTGATATAACGGTTACGTGCAACGGCAATCCGGTTTTCAGTGCCTTCCAGCTGGACCTGCAAATCACGGAACTGCTGGTTGGCTTTCAAATCAGGATAGTTTTCAGTTACTACCAGCAGACGTGACAAGGCACTGGTCATTTGCGATTGAGCTTCCTGATAGCGCTGGAATAGTTCAGGATTCTCTAGGACCTCTTTATCGACTTTTAAGCCGGCAACATTGGCACGTGCCTGAGTCACTTCGGTGAGCACCTGTTCTTCATGTGCAGCATAACCTTTCACGACATTGACCAGATTCGGCACCAGATCGGCACGGCGTTGGTACTGGTTCTGCACTTCTGACCATGCAGCCGTCACCGCTTCATCTTTAACCTGTAAGGTGTTATAGCCACAACCCGTCAGCGTGAGGGTACTGGCCAGCATCAAGGCGATAAGAGATTGTTTGAATACACGCATGATATCTTCTCCTCAATTATTTATTAATATTTATATAATTAATTTGATTTTAAACAGTATTTTCTAAAGTTTTGTTACTTTTTATAATCTTTTTTAATGGGCTCTCTTCAAGTTAGACAATATCCAAAAACAAAAAACCCGCCGTAGCGGGTTGTTTACATAACTTCAGTGAATTTTCAACTGTTAAACATCCAGATAATCCAGAATCCCTTCAGCTGCCTGACGGCCTTCCCAGATTGCAGTTACTACAAGATCTGAACCACGTACCATATCACCACCAGCGAAGATTTTTGGATTCGAGGTCTGGAATTTATATTGCTGCTGCTCAGCGGCAACGACACGACCTGAACCATCCAGATTAATTTCCACATCGGTGAACCAGTCAGCTGGGCTGGTACGGAAACCAAAAGCAAGCAGGACTGCATCCGCTGGAAGAGTTTCTTCTGAACCCGGAATCGGCTCTGGACTACGGCGACCACGACTGTCTGGCTCACCTAGCTGAGTAGTAATAAATTTCACGCCAGTAACTTTGCCATTTTCACCGACAATCTCGATAGGCTGACGGTTGAACTGGAAACTTACCCCTTCTTCACGCGCATTTTGCACTTCACGGCGTGAACCTGGCATATTTTCTTCATCACGACGATAAGCACACATCACAGATTCAGCACCTTGACGAATTGAGGTACGGTTACAGTCCATAGCTGTATCACCACCGCCTAAAACGATGACTTTCTTGCCTTCAACACTGATATATTCAGACGGATCTTTTTCCCAGCCTTGGCAACGGTTGACATTGGCAATCAGGAAGTCCAGCGCATCGTAAACACCATCTAGATCTTCACCGGCAAAACCACCTTTCATGTAAGTGTATGTTCCCATACCCATAAATACCGCATCATAATCTGCAAGTAACTGGTCGATGGTCACATCTGTACCAATCTCAGTGTTCAGACGGAATTCCACCCCCATACCCGTGAAGATTTCACGGCGGCGTTTCATTACGTCTTTTTCCATTTTGAATTCTGGAATACCAAAAGTCAGCAAACCACCGATTTCCGGACGCTTGTCAAATACCACAGGTTTTACCCCGTTACGCACCAGAATATCTGCACAGCCAAGTCCGGCAGGACCTGCACCAATGATCGCAACTTTTTTGTCTGTCCATTTCACATTGGACATATCTGGACGCCAGCCCAATGCAAAGGCAGTGTCGTTGATATATTTTTCGGCATTACCAATCGTCACCGCACCGAAACCGTCGTTCAGGGTACACGCCCCTTCACACAGACGGTCTTGCGGACAGACACGACCACAGACTTCTGGCAAGGTATTGGTCTGGTGACATAGTTCAGCCGCCTGGAACAGACGTCCTTCAGACACCAGTTTTAACCAGTTTGGAATGTAGTTATGTACCGGACATTTCCACTCACAGTACGGGTTACCACAGCCTAGGCAGCGATGCGTCTGATTGGCTGCAATTTCCGCTGTATAAGGCTTATAAATTTCCACAAATTCTGCTTTGCGGACATCAATCTCTTTTTTCTCTGGGTCTTGGCGTGCGACATCCAGGAATTGAAAGTCATTATTCAGGCGTTCTGCCATGTCTCTCTCCGTGGGGAGATGTAAGGGGTTCACAGTTGCCTTACATCTGCCTATGTTTCTGCAGTAGTGGAATTATTGTGGATCAGCTTGAGTGGTTTTCAACAGCGTTTGCAAGTTGGCTGCTTTTGGTTTTACCAACCAGAACTTGCGGCTGTAGAAGTCAAACTCATGGCGGATCTTGTACGCCCAAGCACTACCCGTTTCTTTAATATGTTCATCCAGGATACGACCCAGGAAGGCTTTGTGCTCTTCCATCGCTTCGGTGGAAATACGATTCAGCTCAATCAGTTCGTGGTTATAATGATCAACGAAGTCATTATCCAGATCAAGTACATAAGCAAAACCACCAGTCATACCCGCACCGAAGTTATGTCCGACTTTACCCAGCACTGTCACAATACCGCCGGTCATATATTCACAGCAGTGATCACCTGCACCTTCAATCACGGCAAATGCACCCGAGTTACGCACCGCGAAACGCTCGCCCGCTGTACCCGCGGCATATAACTTACCGCCAGTCGCACCGTATAAACAGGTGTTCCCAATAATCGCGGTATTTTGGGTCTGGAATGGTGAACCTTTTGGCGGGAAGATCGAGATGCGACCGCCAGCCATGCCTTTACCGACATAATCATTGGCATCGCCTTCTAGGCTGATATGCAGACCACCGGCATTCCAGACACCTAGTGACTGGCCTGCAGTACCATTCAGGTGAACTTTCACCGGATGGGCTTCCATGCTCAGGTTGCCATAGCGTTTTGCAATTTCACCAGACAGACGAGCACCAATCGAACGGTCACAGTTACCGATCGTAAAGCTATATTCACCGCCAGTTCCTGCTTCGATGGCAGGTAGAATCTCATCTACCATTTTCTCTGCCAGAATACCTTTATCAAACGGTGCATTGCCCTGAACTTCACAGTACTGTGCTTTACCTTCAGCTGCCGGATGCGACTCTAGCAGTTTGCTTAAATCAAGGTGTGCATGCTTTGCAGTTTCACCTGGCAAGACTTCCAGCAGATCCGTACGGCCAATCAGGTCTTTCAGACTCGATACACCGAGTGCCGCCAACCATTCACGGGTTTCTTCAGCAATAAAAGTGAAGAAGTTAATCAGCATTTGTGGCTCGCCAATATAATGCTCTTGACGTAAATGATCTTGTTGAGTCGCAACACCGGTTGCACAGTTATTCAAGTGGCAGATACGCAGGTATTTACAACCCAATGCGATCATTGGGGTTGAACCAAAGCCAAAGCTTTCTGCACCCAGAATTGCTGCTTTTACGACATCCAGACCGGTTTTTAAACCACCATCTGTCTGTACGCGAACTTTACCACGCAGGTCATTAACACGAAGGGCCTGATGCGCTTCAGAAAGACCAAGCTCCCACGGTGAACCTGCATGATGAATTGAAGAAAGTGGAGAAGCCGCTGTACCGCCATCATAACCAGAAATAGTAATGAAATCGGCATAGGCTTTCGCTACACCCGCCGCAATCGTACCGACACCCGGTTCAGAAACCAGCTTAACTGACACCATCGCCTGTGGGTTAACCTGTTTTAAATCAAAGATCAACTGTGATAAATCTTCAATTGAATAGATGTCGTGATGCGGAGGTGGCGAAATCAGCGTTACACCCGGTACAGAGTAACGTAAACGGGCAATGAGACCATTTACTTTACCACCCGGCAACTGACCACCTTCACCTGGTTTTGCACCTTGCGCGACTTTAATTTGAAGGACTTCTGCAGACGTTAAGTAAGCAGGGGTCACACCAAAACGGCCCGATGCAATTTGTTTGATTTTCGAGTTACGGATGGTACCGTAACGCGCTGGATCTTCACCGCCCTCACCTGAGTTCGAGCGACCACCAATCGTGTTCATGGCAATCGCAATCGCTTCATGAGCTTCAGGCGACAATGCACCCAAAGACATACCCGCAGAGTCAAAGCGAGGCAGGATATCTTCCACAGATTCCACTTGTTCGACTGGAATCGAGTTATCTGTTTTGAGCTTGAACAGGTCACGAATCGTCGCAATTGGACGCTTGTTCACCAGTTCAGCATATTCTTTAAAGTCGGCATAATTACCCGAACGCACTGCTTTATGTAGCGAGTTGATCACGTCTGGGTTAAAGGCATGATATTCCTTGCCAAAGACAAACTTCAGCAAACCGCCCTGATCAATTGGCTTACGGTTTTTCCAAGCAATATCCGCCAACTGTTTCTGATCATTTTCAAGGTCGACAAAAGTAGCACCCTGAATACGGCTTGGTACACCAATAAAGCATTTATCCACTACTTCATTGGATAAACCCACTGCTTCAAACAGCTGACCACCACGGTAAGAGGCAACCGTAGAAATACCCATTTTCGATAGAACTTTCAGTAGACCTTTTTCAATCCCCTTACGGAAATTGTTTTGTGCATAAATTGGATCACCCAATAATTCGCCTTTCGCGACCAGATCATTGATTACGTCATAAGCCAGGTACGGGTAGATGGCTGTCGCACCAAAACCAAGAAGCACCGCGAACTGATGTGGATCACGGGCAAAACCGGTTTCAATAATCAAGTTGGCATCTGTACGTAGACCAGTATTGATCAGGTAATGATGCACTGCACCAGTAATCATGAAAGCATTGGCAGGCAAGTAACCTTCACGGATTTTCTTGTCGGAAAGCACCAGTAGGGTTTTGCCATCACGAATGGCTTGTGCAGATTCTTCACAGATACGTGCAATCGCTGCTTCCAGACCTTCGGTTTCAGCATAGTTCAGGTCGATATCTGCAATTTCATAACCGGCACGACCCAGGGTACGGATCTGATGCATTTTCGAATTAGACAGTACAGGGCTGGAAATGATCAAGCGGTCTGCATGTTCAGGCCCCTGTTCAAATACATTTTGTTCACGACCTAAACAGGTTTCCAGTGACATCACAATCGATTCACGTAACGGATCGATTGGCGGGTTGGTCACCTGTGCAAACTGCTGCCGGAAATAATCCGACACATGGCGCACCTGACGTGACAATACTGCCATTGGAGTATCATCACCCATTGAGCCTACAGCTTCCTGACCGCTTTCAGCAATCGGACGCAACAACTGGTCACGCTCTTCAAAGGTCACCATGAACATTTTTTGTGCCGCTTTCAGGCCATCGCCTTTTAAGCCTTGATCACATAAATATTCTTCCAGCTCTGGACTACCTTGCAAACGCACAGAATTTTCACGTAACCATTCACGGTATGGACGCATACGTTTCAGATGATTATTGACATCTTGAGTATCCAGCACCTTACCGGTTTGCGTATCAATGACCAGCATTTGGCCAGGACCGACACGGCCTTTAGAAATCACATCTTCAGGTTGATAACCCCAGACACCAATTTCAGAAGCCAGCGTGATATAACCATTCTTGGTGATGACCCAACGCGCAGGACGCAGACCGTTACGATCCAGCATACAGATCGCATGTCGGCCATCCTGAATCACCAGACCAGCCGGGCCATCCCAAGCTTCCATATGTTTTGAGTTGAATTCATAGAAAGCACGCAGATCAGCATCTAAGGTTTCCACATTTTGCCAAGCAGGCGGAACCAGCATACGGAGTGCACGGAACAGATCCATGCCGCCACCCACCAGAATCTCCAGCATGTTGTCCAGGCTTGAAGAATCTGAACCGGTACGGTTCACAATTGGATTCAGTTCAGTTAAACCTGGCAATAATGGATTTTCAAATTTCGGCACACGCGCCATGGCCCAGTTACGATTCGCAGTAATGGTATTGATTTCACCATTGTGCGCCAGGTAACGGAACGGTTGTGCCAAAGGCCAGCGAGGCAAGGTATTGGTCGAGAAGCGCTGATGGAAGACCACGATATGCGATTCCAAACGTGGATCAGCCAGATCTGTATAAAAATCTGCAATCGCTTCCGGCATCATCAAGCCTTTATAGCTGATCACCGTTGAACATAAGGTAGTGACATAGAAAGACGTATCATTCACCAACAGTTGTTCTGCACGACGGCGTGCCAGGAATAACTTACGGTTAAATTCAACCTCAGTCACCCCCATTGGACAGTTAACAATAATCTGTTCAAATGCCGGCATCGATTGCAATGCAATTTCACCCAGTGCATCGACATTGGTCGGAATTACACGCCAAGCCAGAACGATTAAACCTTCAGCTTCAATCTCTTTGTTTAAGACCTGTTTGGCATGAGCAGCAAGCGCAGGATCAAGATTTAGAAACACCGAACCCACAGCAAACACTTCACTTAAGGTGGTATCGCTTAAGCGTTTTGCTTCTTCACGGAAGAATTTTTTCGGCATCGCCAAGAGCAAACCACAACCATCCCCGGTTTTGCCATCCGCGGCAATACCACCACGATGGGTCATACAACTCAAACTATGAATCGCGGTCTTGACGAGATCATGGCTAGCATCACCCTGCATATGGGCGATCAAACCGAAACCACAGTTATCTTTAAACTCATCCGGTTGGTATAAACCTTGAGCGGGAGCTACATTGTTAGGCGATGGCATGTGCATAGCGTACCCTTCTTTCACTAAGCCTCAACAGGCTATTAAACAATCTAAATTTTTCTCTGCGCTGGCGTCTAATGGACTTTCGAAGACCGTCTTGGTAGAGCAAAAGCATTTTTCTTTATTTCTTCAGATTAGTCCTTTTTTAGACTAAATGCATAACAAATAAAGTTTATTCTGCTCATGAATAACATAAAAATCTGGAATAAATATGACATTCATACAGTGTCATCGAATCATTTTTCGCGCTAAAACAGGGAGATTAATTCAATTCATGCACCAATAAAGCAAATTCCATGCCAACAAACAGCGCATAAATTAAAACAATACAGATGACAAAGATTTAGCGCAGAACAGCACTCTAAGGGTTAATTTTAATGTGCATTTTTTGCACCAAAAGCGCTCATTTTTAATTCTGTAATTTTTTGGATGCGCTATTTTAGACCGGACTAATTAAATGGATCACTAATCTCGTTATTTTGAGGACGCGGATTACTGCCCTGAGCAGGTCGATTATTGTTATTTTGTGGTTGAGGTATACTTTCTACAGCACTTTCAGATTTCTGCACATCAACTACATTTCCCGATGAATCACGTCGCACAATAGTGGTACTGGTAGTCGCAGCATCAGAGCTACGCGGCTTGGACTCAGTTTGGGTTTGCTGCTGTCTAAGTTGTACCGATTCATCTACTTTCGGCAAAGGCACATTTTTCAAACGAATTTCGTAAAGCTTTTGATTACTGGCCAATTCCTCTGAACCCAGATTATTGACCAGACTGACATATTGCTGCATTGCTACAACTTCAGGCTTGACTGAGGCCGGTAAATTTAACTTCAGTGTAGAGAGTGCCTGATTAGCTTGCGCCGCCGTCTTATATTGACCATATAACAATACATATTGTTCTGGCTGATTTTCACCCGAGATTCTTAAATAAATAAAAGGTTTACGATCGAACTGTTTCTTAAGGAAACTTTTTAATATTGCTTCATTGGTCACGCGAAACAATTCAATTGCATGCTGGTTTTTCGCTTCATTAACAAACTTGGTACCGCGGAATTCCGGCTCATGACTGGCATTCACGACGGTACGCGTATTTAGGTCCAGTGGTTTCACTTCCTGAAAAAGTGCACCAAGATGGGTCATTGTGGCGACTTTTTCTGGTTGAATCTGCAACTGAACTTCAGTTTCAGGCTTTTTTTCAATTTCGACGACATCATCTGAATCAGTCACCGCCCAAAAAACTAAGGCAGCAAATAGGCAGCATACACCACAGACCAGCCAGAAATAATGCTGAATCTTTTGCCAAGGAGTATGTAATGCTACCATAAAACTAAACCTATGCCTGACTGGCTAAAATTGCCTGTTTCATTAACTCGAGATCAAAGTCTCGGGTAATCACTGCTTCGCCTAATTGCTTTAATAACACCAGACGCAATTGTCCATTTAAGACTTTTTTGTCATGGGCCATATAGGCCAGAAAATCATCCAGAGGGATTTTAGGACAAACCACAGGAAGTTTGGCACGAGAAATGATTTTTTTTGTACGTTCTAAATCTTCTTGAGAAATCCAACCCATACGCTGTGACAGATCCGCAGCCATCACCATACCGGTGGCAACAGCCTCGCCATGTAGCCAGACACCATACCCCATGTAGGATTCAATCGCATGACCAAAGGTATGACCTAAATTAAGTAAAGCACGTTCCCCTTGCTCTTTCTCATCATTGGCTACGATCCGTGCCTTATGCGCACAGGAACGATAAACGGCTTCAGCCAATAATTTCTCATCACGAGCGACCAGAGCATCCATCTTTTCTTCAAGCCAGACCAGAAATGACTCATCGCCTAGCAGCGCATATTTAATCACTTCAGCTAAACCTGCTGAAAGCTCTCGATCAGGCAAAGTAGAAAGCTGCGACATATCCGCCAGTACCACTTGAGGTTGCTGGAAAGCACCAATCATGTTTTTACCCAATGGATGATTAATCCCGGTTTTACCACCGACACTTGAATCTACTTGCGAAAGCAAGGTCGTCGGCACTTGGATAAAGTACACACCGCGCTGGAAACAGGCCGAGGCAAAGCCAGCCATATCTCCAATCACACCACCACCTAATGCCAGTACAGTACAGTCCCGGTTAAACCCAGCTTCAAGCAGTGCATCAAAAATCAGGTTCAGATGCTGGCTATCTTTATATTTTTCACCATCAGGCAGAATACAGGCCGCAACACGTTTGTCCAGAGCCTCAATCGCCGTTTGATAACGCTGCAAATAAAGTGGTGCAATCGTAGTATTGCTCACAATCATCACTTGCTTGCCATGAATATAGGGTGCCAATAAGGCCTGTGGATCCAGATCGCTCCCGATAAAAATAGGGTAACGACGTTCTCCGAGTTCTACATATAAGGTTTGCATGCTTGATTAACCACTTTATTCAATGAACTTAGTTTTTGGAAGTAATGAGATTGAGAATCCGCTGCGCCAGATCACGCGCAGCACCCTGATTGGTCTCAATAATATGATGCGCTACTTCACGATACAAGGGATCGCGGACCGCCAATAAATCACGTAACTTTTGTTCCGGATTTTCGACTTGGAGGAGGGGACGGTTTTTATCGCGATAGGTACGTTGCAGTTGAATTTCAACCGGCGTATAGAGATAGACAACAATTCCGCGCTGTTTCAGATAATCCCGATTTAAGGTCTGAGTAATGGCCCCACCACCAGTGGCTAAAACCAGATGGGGACGTGAGGTAAGGTCATTAATGACAGCAGTTTCACGGTCACGGAAACCCTGCTCCCCTTCTTTTTCAAAAATCCAGGGAATGGTCGCGCCTGTTTTACGTTCAATTTCATGATCACTGTCTAGAAATTCACGCCCTAACAATTCTGCGAGATGTCGTCCTACTGTTGTTTTACCGGCCCCCATCGGCCCTACCAAATAAATATTTGGCAGGGTTTCAAACTCTTTGCTTGGCAAGGAGTCACCTATTCGTTTTGTTAAATTCAAAATATATTAATGATTTCTTGAAACACTGTCATTAACAATTCGAGGTGTAACGAAAATCAGTAGCTCACGTTTATTATCCGACTTTAAATCTTTACGGAATAAACGTCCTACATAAGGAATATCCCCCAGGAAAGGTACCTTAGTTTGTGCATTACGGGTTTCTTGCTCAAAAATACCGCCTAGAACCACGGTTTCGCCATTGTCCACCAAGACATTGGTAGTGATCTGGTTTTTGTTAATAGTGAGCTGTCCAGTCGGTGTCGGGTTACCCGGTGAGTCACTGGTAATATTGAGTTCCATCTGTACTTTGCCATCTGGCGTAATGCTTGGTGTGACATCCAGACTTAGCGTAGCATCAATAAATTCCGTAGTAGATACTGCATTCGCACCACCACCCTCTGCTGACTGATACGGAATTTGAGAACCAGAGGCAACAGTTGCTTTCTGCTTGTCTGCAGTCAGTACTTTAGGGGTAGAAATCACCTCACCATAGCCATCTGCCTGAAGTGCAGAAAGCTCAAGATCCAGCATAAAATCAGAAAGGCTGATCAAACCAAAGGCAATACGACTGGCACCTGGACTGGTTACCCCCAAATCCACATTTAAGTTATCTGGTCTTTGAATATCGTAGGTCCAGCGACCTGTTTCACTATCTAGTTCTGGCTCTCTAAGATCCCATAACGTCGTGTCACTACCACCGACCAGAAGATTATTATTGTTGGTAATTCCTTGAGACAGAATCCCCCACTTCACTCCCATTTCTTTGGTGAAGTCCGTGGTAGCTCGCACAATACGTGCTTCAACCATTACCTGCTTTACCTGTACATCCAGTAAGTCTACCATATTACGGATTTTATCAATAAAAGGCTGGGTATCATTCACAATAATAGTATTGGTTCGTGCATCAATAGACACAGAGCCACGTGAACTCAATAAGCTTTCTCTCTCATCATTATTTGTAGTGTTACTCGAACTACCTGAACTAGATGCGCCTTTATTCTGCGTAATCAGTTTTTCGATATCAGCAGCTTTGGCATAACTCAGCTGCATATATTCAGTTTGGATAGGGGCAAGTGCAACACTCTGCTTAATAGCCTTAGCTTCTTCCTCCTCAGCCTTAATCAGCTCTGCAACTGGTGCGATCCAGATCACATTGCCATTACGGCGTTTATCCAGGTTTTTGGTTTTCAGCACAATATCCAGCGCCTGATCCCAAGGTACCTCTTTCAAGCGCAAGGTAATATTACCTTGCACACTATCTGCAGCCACCATATTGATATCGGTAAAATCTGCCAATAACTGCAACACGCGGCGCACTTCAATATCTTGGAAATCTAGCGAAATTTTCTTACCGCTATAAGCGACAGTTTTAGGACGCAATGGACTCTTGGCTTCCGGACGTTTCAAGCTGATGGTCAGCTTATTATCTGTTTGGTAAGCCATATATTCATAACTTTCCGCAGACTGAATCGTAATGACTCCTGAACCATTTTGATTCACAGCATCCACACTTGATACCGGAGTCGCGAAATCTGTCACATTAAGACGGCGGGTCAAATGAGCCGGAATCTTGGAACCTAAAGTGCGCACAATAACCTTGGTACCCTGCTGCTGTACATCAACAGGAGTATTATTTCCTAATAGATCAATAACGACCTGGCCTTCACCTTGCGTACCGCGCTGGAAACCAATATTGCTAATACCCTGAGCTGACTGTTGCTGCACAGGTTGAGCTATGGCTACAGGAGTTGCAGAGTTAATTTTAAGAATAAAAGTATTGCCTTCCACGCGAGTCGTAAAGGCACCTGCATCTGTCAGATTAACCGTCAAACGGGCACGCTGTGCATCCGAAGTGACCTCCACTGAACTGGCTTCACGCGTTGCGACCGGAATGTTGCTTTGTTTTAAATTCTGTTGTGCCTTGTCAAAGTCCAGAATCAAACGTGACGGTGATTCTAATTGGTAGGCCTGTGGTTGTGGTGGCAAACCATTGAACATCACCCGAATCTCAGTTCCTTGTCCAGGAAGCTGCATGGGTACTACATTGGTCATTGAAACCTGTGCACTAGCCGCTTGCATCACTGCAATCGCAACAGCACCCATGGAAAACTGACGAAACACACGATTCATTGTATTAACATCCCCAAAAATAAATTCTTTAATACTCTTATTCATTGTTATTCCTTTAAAACTCATGGCGTCGGCCCGATAAGAACCAGACTTCGCGGACGTTCCACATATCCTTCACGGCCATCTGGAATAATCTCAATCAAATCGATCTGTGTTGGTGTAATTCCAACCACACGACCATGATTAAGTCCCATATAGCTACCACGTTGGATCCGCTCAACCTCACCATCAGGCGTCTGGATTAAAGCCAGAATCTGTCCTGCCTGATTGCGCATACTGCCTTTCATGGTCAACGTTTCGAGCGGATAACTTTCTAGCGGTTGCAGTTGACGTGATAGGTTTGGATAAACCCGTTTCCCCGCCATAATTTTCAGTTCAGCCGCCAGAGAGCTTGGTAAAAAAGGACTTTTAATCTGATGTGCTGCATAGCTGAAGGTTTCAACTGGCATAAAATCAGGAGCCGGTTCAATCGGCAAAGGCGGCTGATTACGAATATTGGCCATTTCCTGATTGACAGCATCAATGCGTGAATCGCATCCCAATAATAAAAACCCAAGTGTTAAAGCCGAAGTAATCTTAATGTTCTTCATTACTGCGCCCCCTGAGTAGTGCTATTAGCTGCAGCGCTTTCCGCATTACCGACATAACGATAAGTTTTGGCTTTCACCACATAATCAATGACCGGAATTTCAGATTTTTTCTCTTTGTTTTCAGTACCGGTAATGGTGAAATCATGCAGTGTGACAATACGCGACAAGCCGGCAATACTGCTGACAAAAGAACCAAAAGCGTGATAATCCCCAGTGGCTTCAATTGCAATCGGCTGTTCAATAAAGAATTCTTGTTTAATTTCCGGTTCCAGACGGATATTTTTAAACTTCAGGCCTGAATTCACACCGCTCAGGTTAATATCTTCAACCAGACCCGGAATCTCAGTTTCTTTCGGTAACTGTTCTAACTGCTGATTAAAACGAGCTTCCATTTCCTGAAGCTGGATTTGATATTGTTGTAAGTTGCGTAATTTGGATTCTTTTTCACGGAATTCATTCAGCAGGTTTTGTTCCTGGGCACTGGCTTGTGAAATCGATTCAATTGTACTTCTGATCATGACAAAGTAAATCACTGCAAAGGCCAGTGCAACAATAAAAATCCAGCAGGTAATTTTGACTGATAAAGGCCAACTACCATAATTGCTTGGATCCAATGTATTGAATTGCTGAAAAAACTTTTCAACAGTCATTTTATTTTTGGGTACAGCGACGACATCCTGGCTGAACTCATCGAATTCCTCATTACTCATGATGATGCCCCCGTAGTTGTAGTGACTGCTTGTTGTTCTTCGTTAAGGACTGGCTGAGCGATCTGATCCAGATCGACCGTCACGGTAAAACTGCCATAAGATTCTTCCACACGTGGAATAATCGAGCTCGGTGCCTTTTCTTTGGCTTCTTCAGCCACCAGAAAGGCATTCATAAAGGCATTTCGATACCAAGATGAAGCCTCCAGATTACGGAGCAGTTCTGCTACTGTATTTGGACTCTCAGCCCGACCTTCAATGGTAAACTTATCGCCGATACGCTGGAATTTGGTGATATACATATTGCTTGGGGTCACCCGTACAATTTCATCAATCAAATGTACCGCAATCGGACGCTGAGTTTGTAGACCCTGAATCAGTTTCATCCGTTCAACAATCGCATTACGCTGCTCTTGCAAACCTTCAAGCGCCTTTAACTGCACATCCAGATTCTGGTTGGTACTTTGAATCAGCTGATTGGCCTGCTCCTGATCCTGAAGTTTGTGATCATAATAAAACCAGGTTGAACCTGCTGCCGCTAATCCCAAGAAAAGCGCCCCCACGCAGATTGCCACAAATTCATTATTTCTTTTAATTCTTAGCTCATCACGCCAAGGAAGTAAGTTAATTCTTGCCATTAATCAAAACTCCTTAATGCCAAACCGCATGCAACCATGAGTGATGACGCGTCATTTTCAATTTTTTTAATATCAATTTGAGGAGAAAAGCCCATTTGCAAAAATGGATTCGCGATCGTGACACGGTAACCGAGTTTTTGTTGTAATAATTTTGCCAGACCTGGAATATTGGCATTCCCGCCGGCCAGTAAAATATGGTCAATCTCATTAAACTGAGAAGATGAAAAGAAGAATTGTAATGAACGGGCTGCCTGTTGTACCACGGCATCCAAGAAGGGTTCTAGGACTTCAATATCATAATCATCAGGCAAGGCACGGGTTTTTTTAGCACGTCCAGCTTCTTCAAAGGATAATCCATAACGATTCTGAATTTCCTGAGTTAATTGCTTACCGCCAAACACCTGCTCACGAGTATAAATAATCTTGTTGTTCTGCATCACCGACAAGGTCGTCATACTATGACCAATGTCTAAGATACCAACCGTATTGACCCCCATCGGCAAAGTGTCCGAAAATACCTTAAAGGCATTTTCCAGCGCAAAACTTTCTACATCTGCAATCTTAGGCGTTAGACTGCTAATCTCTAAAACTTCAGAACGTGCTTCGACATTTTCGATCCGTGTCGCGACCAGCAGCACATTGACCCGGTTCGGATTGGAAAGGCGGTCTGGCAGAACTTCAAAGTCCAGACTCGCTTCATCGAGTGGAAAAGGAATATATTGTTCCGCATCTTCACGAATCTGAACTTCACGTTCATCATCCGACATGTCTGCATCCATCTCAATGATTTTGGTGATGACCATTGAAGTTGGAATCGCAAAAGCGGCCTGATTCGACTGGGTATTACCCAAATTAATTGCACGCCCAAGGGCATCAGCGACAGCTTCTGGGTTTAAGATGTTTTTTTCAACAACACTGTTTTCCGATAATGGGATCAAAGCATAGCTCTCTACCCAGTAACGGCCACTTTTTACAGAAAGTTCTAAAACCTTAACAGAAGTCGAACTAATATCGACTCCTATTAACCCCTTATTTGGTTTACGATATAACCTGCGCACAATACACTTCCTATTATTTTTTTGTCCCCAATTCAATCTAACTTACCAATTGGTCCAGTCTATAATTTTATATAGATACAATAACTCATCTAACAATATGGATATCGACAGGATATACTGACCGGTAATTAGTTCGCCATTAGCTCTTATTAAAACTTACTTGTTATGAAAAAGCTATCTTGTTCAGGCCTTGTTCATCCATTTTTTTTGATCATTATCATTATACTGATCTCAATTCCGATGGGTTTCTATGGCATGTATCTCTATATTGCCCCATCTTTGCCTGAAATGTCTACGCTTAAAAAGGCCCCTTTATTAAAGCCTTTACAAGTATTTAGTTCAGATAATGAATTAATTGCCGAATATGGAGGCAAGCTTTCTGTTCCCGTGAAATATGAACAAATTCCACCCGAGTTTATTCATGCTTTCCTCGCAGCCGAAGATTCCAGCTTTTTTGAGCATAGCGGAATCAGCTTTAAAAGCTTGGGACGCGCACTCAGTGAGACGGTGACCGGATCGGATGTACAGACCGGTGGTTCGACCATTACCATGCAAGTGGCAAAAAACTATTACCTTAGTCCTGAACGGACGCTGAAGCGCAAACTGACGGAAATTTTTCTGGCCCGTAAAATTGAGCAAAACTTAAGTAAAGAAGAAATTCTGACCTTGTATGTCAATAAAATTTTCTTGGGAAAAAATGCTTACGGCATCGCAGCAGCAGCTAAAATTTACTATAACAAGAGTTTAGAAGAGCTTTCAATTGCACAAATGGCCATGATCTCTGGCCTGCCTAAAGCACCGTCTCGATACAATCCGGTCGCCAATCCCAAGCGTGCCTTAGAACGTCGTAACTGGATTTTGGGGCGTATGCTGCAACTGGGCTATCTAAATCAGAGCCAATATCAGCAAGCTATTGCTGAACCGATTAATCTGGATATGCCCGACCGGAGTACCCGAAACAAATTCCCGTATGTCGGTGAAATGGTACGTTCTGAACTGGTACAAAACTTTGGTGAACAGGCGGTAGATTCCGGCTATAAAGTCTATACCACTATTCATAGTGAACGTCAGGCCTATGCGGAGCAAGCGGTACAAGAAGGCTTAGAGGCTTATGACCGTCGACATGGCTGGCGTGGTGCTGAAGCACATGATCAACCTCTCGACAAGTTCCGTGCTTATGCTAACACCTATCCCGCGCAAGTAACCAAGGTGGGCACTTCCAGCTTTGAAGCACTCATGCAGGACGGAAGTAGCGTAACTGTTCCTTGGTCAGGTATGTCCTGGGCGCGTCGCTTTCGTAACGTCAACAGTGTAGGTGGCGCACCGAGCAAAGCGTCCGAAATTGTCAAAGTCAAAGATATTGTTCGCTTAAGACCCAATGAAAATAAAACCTCTTGGTCATTGGTGCAGATCCCCAATGTGCAAGGACAATTGATTGCTATCAACCCAAATAATGGTGCGATTGAAGCCATTGTCGGGGGATATAACTTTTATCAGTCGAAATTTAACCGTGCAACCCAAGGTTGGCGTCAACCCGGTTCTACTATTAAGCCTTTTGTTTATGCGCTGGCTTTAGAACGTGGCATGACACCACATACCATGGTCAATGATGTACCCATTACCATTGGCAAATGGACGCCACGTAACTCGGATGGCCGTTATCTGGGTATGATTCCGCTACGTCGTGCACTTTATCTGTCACGTAATACAGTCTCAGTGCGCTTATTACAGGCCGTCGGGATTGAACGTACACGTCAGTTATTTATGGATTTTGGTTTACAGGACAGCCAGATTCCTCGTAACTATACCATTGCCTTAGGTACCCCGCAGGTTCTCCCGATTCAGATGGCGACTGGCTATGCCACCTTTGCCAATGGCGGTTACCGAATTCAGCCGCACTTTATTACCCGTATTGAAGATGCCTATGGCAATACCATCTTTGAAGCCAAGCCTGAATATGCCTGCATTTCATGTATTAATGAAAAAGAAGAAACAGTTCAAACCACTGACCCTATTACCGCAGATGACGAAGCAATTGCAATCAACAATACAACTTTAGAGCAAAAACAGGCTGCACCTAAAGTCTCTGCCGAAGACAGTAATTATCGTCAGGCACAGCGTATTTTAAAATCTAGCTCTGCCTATGACATGGCCAATATTTTGCGTGACGTGATTCAACATGGTACTGGCCGTGCCGCATTAAGAATTGGTCGCAGCGATATCGGTGGGAAGACCGGTACCACTAATGATGCCAAAGATGCTTGGTTTGCTGGCTTCAATGGCAAGCTGGTCACTGTCACCTGGGTAGGCTTTGACCAGCCGACCACCTTAGGTCGCCGTGAATATGGTGGTGTAGCAGCTTTACCGATCTGGACCGATTTTATGGGCAAGGCATTAAAAGGCCAGCCGGAAGCATGGGTACGTTTAGACCGCAATGCCAAGGCACCGGTAAATCGCAACAAGGGGGTTCAGGCTGATGAAGCACAGAATGATCCGTCTTCTCCGCCTCTGGCGACAGCGCTTTACCGTCCTGCACCTGTGGTCGTCCCGAAACGTACAGAAACTGACTTTGAGGATTTACCGGATCAACCGATTCGTTTACCAGATGATGAAGGTTCTGCACCTCAAGAACAGCCTCTTCAGCCAAACCGGGTAGACTCACTGGAAAATCTGATCGAAGAAGTCCAGTAATCTGAAGATATAAAAAAGCCCTCAGTTGAGGGCTTTTTTATATGCATTTTTTATTTCTTTTGGAACAGATAAATCTGATATTGCGCCAGCAATTCAAACTGATCCTGCTGTTCGAGTGCTAAACGGTGTTCCGGCTTGGCCTTATAAGCATAGGGTGTCATGGCAATCAGGTTTTTTAAATCAGCCTGTGGCAAAACCATTGGCGCACCAATCACCTGCTCACTAACCAGATTAAATTCATCTTGTAACTGCTCAACAAACTTCTGCGGCTCGTGTGGTTTCACTTCTTCAAATAAAGCCTCACGCATAGCATATAAATGTTGTGGGGCCGGTGTCACCACCATCAAATAAGATTTTGGTTTTAGGACTCGCAGGATTTCCTGTTTGGGAATTGGACTAAATAAGCTGGTACACAGATCAATCGACTCATCTAATACTGGTAAAGTCGCTCCAGTTCCTACGACCCAAGTCACCTCTTTATTCAGCTTGGCTGCGACCTGAACCGCATTCTTGGCAATATCGACCCCAACGCATTGCAGCACTTCGGCCTGCATGGCATTGGTGTAATAGCCTTCGCCACAACCAATATCTAAAAGATTCTCAATCCGCAACTCGCGAATCTTTTCCACGACAGCCTGTTGCAAAGGCGCATAATAACCTGCGCTGAGAAATGCACGACGTGCCTGCACAGACTCAGGCGTATCTCCCGGGTTTTTGCTGTGCTTATGCTGAACCACATGCAGGTTCACATAGCCTTGTTTAGCGACATCGTAACTATGATGATTCTCACATCGCCATGTTCTTTCATTTAAGCTCAACTGCTGGCGACAGACTGGGCACATGAGTAAATTCATCATTTTCTCCAAAATAAAAAAGCCGGCATGCGCCGACTTTTTCCAATGCATTTCTTAGCGCAATTTTAAGGTCATTAGACCCAAAACTACCAGCATAATCGTAATAATCCAGAAACGGATCACCACCTGGGTTTCACGCCAGCCTTTCTTTTCATAATGATGATGTAGCGGTGCCATCAGGAATACACGTTTATTGCGCATTCTTAATGAACCAATCTGCAAGAACACTGAAACCGCTTCCACCACAAAGACACCGGCCATAATCGCAAATACGATTTCCTGACGAACCATGACGGCAATCGTACCGAGCATTGCACCGAGAGATAAAGCACCGACATCCCCCATAAATACTTGGGCTGGATGGGCGTTATACCAAAGGAAAGCCAGACCCGCTCCGATCATGGCAGCACAGACCACCACCAGTTCAGACGAATATTTTACATAAGGAATATGCAGATAATTGGCAAAGCGCACGTCACCGGCCAAATAGGCAAATACGCCCAAACCTGTAGCAACCAGCACGATTGGCATGATTGCCAGACCATCCAGACCATCAGTCAAGTTCACGGCATTGGAGGCACCATTAATCACGAAGTAAGTGAAAATAATGAAGCCAATACCCAACGGAATCATCGACAATGGAATGCTTAGGTCTTTAAAGAATGGAATCAGCAGATCCAGCATATTTGCGGTATGCACTGGATTGGTCTGTTGCTGTGCAATGACATACAAAGCAATACCAGCACCCAAAGAACCAACTGAAGTCCAGAAGAATTTTTTCTTCGCAGGCAAACCCGCATTGTCTTTATAACGGATTTTAATCCAGTCATCGGCCCAGCCAACGGCACCGAAAATCACCATCACACCCAGCACAATCCAGACATAAGGATTGGAAAGATCTGCCCAGAGTAGAGTTGAGATACCAATCGAAAGCAGGATCAGCACCCCGCCCATGGTCGGCGTGCCCATTTTCTTAGCATGGTTTTCAGGGGCATACGAGCTGACTGCCTGACCATATTTCAGCGCCTGAAGCTTGCGAATCATTACAGGACCGAGCACCAGACCGATGGTCAATGCCGTCAAGACACTGAGCAAAGCACGTAAAGTTAAATAACGAACCACCTGAAACGTGCTGTCAAAGCCCGCCAAATGTTCAAAGAGCCATAACAGCATTTAGAGTTTCTCCATCAATGCAGCCATCAATGTTTCCATATGGGTAAAACGCGACCCTTTAAACAGGAATGACATCGGCTGAGGTTGATGTGTTTCAATCAAACGAATTAAAAACGGTAATGCCTGCTCCTGATTCAGGAAAGCCTGCATTTTTTTACCATATTGTGTACTACGAGCACCTTCTTGTGCGGCAGGCGCAAATTCACCTACAGCCACCACAAAATTAATGCCTTTCACCGAGACCAGATCCCGACCGAGCTTGTAATGCTCGATTGCGGCAGATGAACCGAGTTCACCAATATCGCCGGTGACCATCACCCGGATGCCCTGCTGCTGCGCCAGAACTTCAGCCGCTGCACGCATCGAACCCGGATTGGCATTGTAGGTGTCGTCAATAAATAAATAGTCTTTGTACGGAATAAAGTTCAGACGACCTTTCGCACCCACGGCCTGTTCCAGACCGGCCACGATATCATCCAGACCAATACCGATCGCCAAGGCAAATGCAGCGGCAGCTGTGGCATTTTCGACATTATGCTCACCGGCAAACGGCAACTGAACTGTTTTCGAGCCTTGTGGCGTATTCAGGGTAAAGCTTGAAGATTGAGCTTCAAGGACTACATCGCTGGCATAAACATCACCATTGGTACCAAAACTCAAGCTTTTTTCAGTTCTTACTGCGGCACGAATGGTTTCAGCAAAATCATCTGCAGCAGGAATAATCGAAGTCTCAGAGATATGCGCATAAATCTCGGATTTTGCACGGCAAATTCCGTCACGGCCGCCAAATTCACCTAAATGCGCAGTCCCGATATTAATAATCCCGGCCACATGCGGCTGCACCATTTTCGAGGTGTAATCAATTTCACCCTGATGACTCGCACCGAGTTCTATCACCGCATATTGATATTCAGGACGGAGCTCCAGCAACATTACCGGCACGCCGAGGTCATTATTCAAATTACCACGCGTAACCAAGGTCGGTGCCAGACGCGACAGAATGCTTCCCAGCATTTCTTTAGTCGTGGTCTTGCCACTACTGCCGGTCAAGGCAATGACTTTGAGCTGAGGATTCTGCTGACGGCGATAAGCACCTAACAATCCCAATGCCAGACGGGTATCTTCTACCACCAACTGGCAAATATCAGTATCCATCGGACGGCTGACAATGGCAATGTCACAACCTTGAGCCGCCACTTGCGCAATAAAGTCATGCGCGTCAAAACGCTCGCCTTTCAGCGCAAGAAAAGCATCACCTGATTCTGCATCACGTGAATCAGTCAAAATCCGCTTGATCTGGCCTGCAGGCTTTTCATCATTCAGCCAGTAGCCTTGAGTAGCCTGCTGTAATTGTTCTACGCTCCACGGCTCCAGCGCCACAGTACTTGTTGTTGAGGTATGCATATCTGAATCCTAATGCGCTGAATAGGCGGTATCTGTGTTGCAATGCTGGCCATCAATCGCAGCCTGCACTTCGACCACGTCATCAAACCAGTGACGTACGCCATCAATTTCCTGATAATTTTCGTGCCCTTTTCCTGCGATCACGACAATATCACCCGCCTGCGCGTGTTTAACCGCAAACTTGATCGCTTCACGACGGTCATGAATTTCATGATAGGTTTTGCCGGAAAAGTCGATATCATTTTTCATATCAGCAAAAATTTGTGCCGGATCTTCGGTCCGCGGGTTATCAGAAGTGAGTACTGCAATATCCGAACCGTCTAAAGCAGCTTGGGTCATCAGTGGACGTTTACCGCGGTCACGGTCGCCGCCACAACCGAAGAGTGCCCAGAGATTTTTCGAGACATGCCGCTTTAAGGTCACCAGAACCTGTGTCAGGGCGTCTGGGGTATGGGCATAATCCACCACAAACAGACGTTCGCCATCACGCAACACCTGCATCCGACCGGGCGCACCTTTGAGCTGTGGCACAGTTGCAATCAAACTTTCCAAGTCAAATCCGGCCTGTTCCGCCATGATCAGACTGGCGACCAGATTTTCAATATTGAAATGTCCCAGCAATGGACTGTTAACCACATATTCAGCAGAAGCAGTTTTTAGTTTAAAGGTCGCACCTGAAATGCTGTACTGAATATCCTGAACCTGATAATCCGCTTTTTGTGTGGTGGAATAAGTCAAAATTTTAGGCTGTGCCGGATTGTTTTTCGCAGCATCCAGCATGATCTGTGCATGCTCATCATCAATATTGATGACAGCCACTTTTAAAGATTCAAACCGGAATAAACCAGACTTTGCTTCTGCATAAGCTTGTAGCGTTCCATGATAATCCAGATGGTCACGACTCAAATTGCTGTAGCCTGCAATCTCGATATCACAACCATTCAAGCGGCCTTGTTCCAGACCATGCGAACTAGCTTCAATCGAGGCAAACTTCGCACCGGCCTGCGCATAGCTATGCAAGGCATTTTGCAATTGCAAGGCATCCAGGGTGGTATGCGAAGATGCTTCCAGATTTGGCAGAATGCCGTTACCTGTAGTGCCCATCACTGCACAAGCTTTGCCTTGCAGCATGATGAATTCAGCCACCAAGCGAGAAATCGTGGTTTTACCGTTGGTGCCGGTGACTGCAAGAATACGCGCAGCCGTAACGGGTTGGGTTGCTTGCAAATACTGCTTTTGCCATTGCCCCATTAGATGACGTACATCTGCTACCACCAAATTTGGAGATACATCCAGTTCAGTTTCTGAAATCACAGCTAATGCACCCTGCTCTAAGGCTTTCTGGGCAAATTGAGCAGTTTTTTCCGATTGTGACAGGCTGGTCAGGCCAATAAAAATCTGTCCTGGTTTAACTTTACGACTATCCAGCTCGAAGCCCTGAAAGGATTGCTTCATCCAGTCAGCGACATCGTGAGGGGTGTAGAGATCTTGAAATGTAATAGACATTGATCACCTATTTACTGGACTTTGGGAGGTTCTAAAGGTTTGTCCAGAGGGACATTCAGCAGACGCAAGGATTCCTGCATCACGCGGGCAAAGACTGGTGCAGATACCGTACCGCCATAGTAAGTGCCTTGTGGATTTTCTACTACCACCACCATGGCAATCCGTGGGTCACTGACTGGTGCTACGCCGGCAAATAAAGCCCGGTATTCACTGGTTGAATAACCTTTACGGTCGGCACGCAATTTATGTGCAGTACCGGTTTTACCCGCCACGCGATAGCCTGGAATGGTGGCACGAGTCGCCGTACCCCCCGGCAAGGTTGCAGTTTCCATCATCAGCAGGACCTGATCGGCAATCTTGGCATCGATCATCTGTTCACCCTGCGGCTGCTCTTCCAGCTTGTACAGGCTCAGCGGCATTTTCACGCCTTTATTGGCCAACATGGCATAGGCATCGGCCAGTTGTAACACGGTGGCGTTCAGACCATAGCCATAAGACATAGTCGCCACTTCTGATACATTCCATTTGCTTGGTGGAAGAATCAAACCGGCACTTTCCCCCGGGAATTTCACTGCTGAACGCTGACCAAAACCCAGACGTTTATAGAAGGTTGGTAAGGTTTCATACGGCAGCGACAAGGCCAGTTTCGCCACACCAACGTTAGAGGATTTCTGGATAATGCCACCCAAGGTCAACTGACCATAGTTATGCGTATCACGAATGGTATGATTACCGACCCGCATACTGCCCGGTGTGGTATTCACCACTGAATTCGCCGTATATTTGCCACTTTCCAAGGCCATCGCTACAGTCAGCGGCTTCATGGTCGAACCCGGCTCGAAAGAATCGACTGCACCGCGGTTACGCATCGCATCCTTATTGAGCAGGCTGTTTTTATCATTCGGGTTATAGGATGGCCATGATGACAGCGCCAGAATTTCACCGGTTTTGACATCTACCGCAATCGCAGTCGCTGAACGGGCATTATTGGCAACTCCGGCCGCAGTCAGCTCACGGTACATGATATATTGCAGACGTGAGTCGATACTTAAGGTAATATTTTCGCCCGGTTCAACTTCTTTAATCACTTCCGGTTCTTTGACCCGATTGCCTTTTTTATCGCGAATGATCTGCTGCTCGCCATCCTTGCCGGAAAGACGGCTATTCAGCTGCATTTCCAGACCTTCAATGCCGCTGCCTTCGCTATTGGTCAGGCCAATAATCTGAGAGTTCGGCTGTGGCTGCGGATAATAACGTTTATAGTTTTTCTCGGTATACACACCCTGAAAATTACGTTTCATGATCAGTTCGGCCTGTTGTGGCGGAACTTCTTTTTTCAGGATCAGATAACGTGAACGCGGACGTTCTTCCATTTTTTTGCGCAGTTCTGCCCGATCCATACCGACTGCATCAGCCAGCTCATCCAGATTCAGGTTTTTATCCGGTAGCTGACGTTTGAGCTTGCGGCTATTCGGTTCTTTTTCCAGCGCCAGCATGGTCTCGTCATAGAGTTTTTTATTGTCAAAATAATCACGTGGATCAATCACAATTTTCATGATCGGAGTACTGATCGCCAATGGAATGCCATTACGATCATAAATCACGCCACGCATCGCCTTGATGGTATTGGTTCTTAAAATATTGGCATTGGCTTTATTTTGCAAAAAATCTTTATTAATAATCTGTACATAGAAAGCACGGCAAATCAGTGTCACAAAACACAGCAGCACCACCGCCCACATGATGTAAAAACGATTGATATAAACATTTGAGGCATTTTTGTCGGTGACCGATTGTTTTTTACGTACCGGTTGCTTCTTTCTCTTGTCTACCATGTCGGAACGCTAGCCTTATTTTTTCTCATCTGAAGTTTGTGGTAAGGAAATCACGACACTTTGTGAAACCGGAGGTGAATACATACGCAGCTGTGTCACTGCACGCGTACCGATCTGTGCCGTCGCGCCGAAAGTTTGCTGCTCAATCAGCAAACGCCCCCACTCTGCATTCAGGTCATCCCTTTCACGCAGATAGGTACTCAGCTTTCTGTTATCCTGACGGTATTCAAATACCTGAAATACCACAAATACTGCACTGATGAAGACCATCAGTATCAGCATGAGATAGATTGTAACTTTTTTCAGCCACAATTTTTCTGTTTTTTTATCAACCACTTCCGTTTTCATGATCTGCCTATTAAGCTAAACGTTCTGCTACCCGCAGCCATGCGCTACGTGAACGAGGATTGGCTTTGACCTCCTCATCACTGGCTTTAACACGAGAAACTTTCTTTAAACGTCGCGTATCTTTCTGTTGTTGTGGCATTCCCCAGCCTGAATCTTCTTCAAGCGTTGACTCTTTTTGAATAAATTGTTTAATCAAACGGTCTTCCAGTGAATGGAAGCTAATCACCGCCAAACGTGCTTCAGGTTTCAAGATTTCAACGGCCTGAGGCAAGAAGATTTCAATATCTTCTAATTCCTTATTAATAGCAATACGAATCGCCTGGAAAGTACGGGTCGCAGCATGCTTATTTTTTTCCCATTTCGGGTGTGCTACTTTTACAATCTCAGCCAGCTTTGCCGTGGTATCAATATATCCGGCAGCCTTAATTGCCTTGGCAATACGGCGACTATAACGCTCTTCACCATATTTAAAAATGATATTCGCCAGCGCTTCTTCTTCAATCTGGGTCAGCCATTCTGCTGCGGTCGGACCTTGCGAGTTGTCCATACGCATATCCAGCGGGCCATCTTTCATAAAACTGAAACCACGTTCAGCTTGATCCAGTTGCGGTGAAGAAACACCGAGATCCGCCATTAACCCATCGACCTGTTCAATGCCCAACTCAGCCAATGCATCTTTCAGATCAGCAAAGCTGGCATGAATAATTTTAAAACGTGAATCTTCTTGTTCGAGTTCAGCCGCTACAGCCAGTGCTTGCGGATCTTTATCAAAGGCATAGACACGTGCATTTTCATCTAATTTGGACAGCAATAAACGCGTATGTCCACCACGGCCAAAGGTTCCATCCACATAAGTTCCCGTATTGCGACCCGCCAACAAGGCATCAATCGTTTCGTGAAGTAATACAGAAATATGTGACATAAAAACTCAATCAATAGGGGGAAAAATTTAACTGCACATTATCACCCTGTTTAGGCAAAGCTCCAAACGACTTTTTGTAGATAAATATTACTTTCCATAGAGAAAACCGTTTTAGCATTTTTCTCATACAAAAAAGCCTCCAGTTTTGGAGGCTTTTTTCAATCTAGATAACTTCGCAGATCAATTAACGTTTGCTGTTATAAATCTGGTCGAAAATTGCACCATTCACAAAATGGGTTTTCTGTGCATTGGCCCAACCACCAAAGACTTCATCAATGGTAAAGGTTTTGATTTTCGGGAACTGTGCTGAATATTTGGCTAATACTTTTTCATTACGTGGACGATAGAAATGTTTAGCTGCCATTTCCTGACCCAACGGTGAATACAGGTAATTGATATAACCTGTTGCTAACCATTTATTGCCATTTTTCTCCACGGTACGATCCACAATCGCCACTGACGGTTCAGTCAAAATCGTAATCGATGGATAAACGATATCAAACTTGTTTTTACCCAAGGTTTTTTGCGTGACCAAGGCTTCATTTTCCCAAGTCAGCAATACATCGCCAATCCCACGCTCGGCAAAGGTGGTCATTGAAGCACGTGCAGCAGAATCCATCACTTTCACGTTCTTATAAAGCTTGCCGACAAAGTCCTGTGCTTTGGCTTTATTACCACCTGGCTGTTTCTCGGCATAACCCCATGCAGACAGATATACCCAACGCGGCAAACCACCCGTTTTCGGGTTCGGCGTAATAATTTGCACGCCTGGTTTAGTTAAGTCATTCCAGTCCTTGATGCCTTTCGGATTGCCCTTGCGTACCATGAATACAATCGTCGAGGTATAAGGTGCCGAGTTATGTGGGAATTCCTTTTGCCAGCCCGGCTGAATCTGACCAGATTTCACAATTTCTTCGATGTCATTGGCCAGCGCCAAAGTCACCACATCACCTTTCAAGCCATCGACCACAGAACGTGCCTGTTTGCCCGAACCGCCATGAGACTGCTTGAAATTCACATCCAGACCGGTGCGGTTTTTCCAGTAAGCCCCAAATGATTTGTTAAATTCATCATAGAACTCACGCGTAGCATC
Source organism: Acinetobacter sp. L-24 (assembly GCF_056857555.1). The sequence goes on from NZ_JBSXNI010000040.1 coordinate 173,952, forward strand.
ATAGGATACATTCAGAAACTGACGGTCTGCTGCTTGTGAAGCAGTCGCGGTCATACCCAAACCAGTCGCCAATAAGGCAGCACTAAATAACGATTTTAATTGAGTTTTCATGGCAGCACAGAGTTTATCTTCATTAGATATAACTATATGAAATAAAATCATTTATCGCAATTCACCCTACAACATCACAACACGATAAAATGAAAGGTTTTTCTGCATTAATATTATGTTTTTAAAAGAAAAATACTATTTATTATTCTACTTATCTCTAATATATAGAATTTTATGCATTAGATATAAAAAAAATGGATAACACTTTAGCCATTTTCCTTATTCTATTTAGACTACCGCTTACTTATCTTTTTTCATTGTAAATCTGGTCATAAATCGCTCCATTCACAAAATGTGTTTTTTGCGCTTTGGCCCAACCACCAAAGACTTTATCAATGGTGAAGGTCTGGATTTTCGGGAACTGAACCGAATATTTGGCAGCGACTTTAGTATCTCGCGGGCGGAAGAAATATTTCGCCGCAAGCTCCTGCCCTTTTGGTGAATATAAATAGTTCAAATAGCCTTTTGCCAGATGGGTAGTGCCATTTTTATTCACGTTTTTATCGACAATCGCTACCGATGGCTCGGCCAGAATTGAAATCGATGGATAAACGATATCGTACTTGTCTTTACCCAGACCTTGGGTCGCCAGCAAGGCTTCATTTTCCCAGGATAAAAGCACATCCCCAATACCGCGCTCGGCAAACGTCGTCAGTGAACCACGGGCACCAGAGTCGAGCACTTTGACATTTTGATAAAGTTTTTTCACCAGCTCTTTGGCTTTCGCATCATTACCGCCGGGCTGTTTCAGTGCATAACCCCAAGCAGAAAGATAGATCCAACGCGGCGCGCCACCGGTTTTCGGGTTTGGGGTAATAATATCTACACCCGCTTTGGTCAGATCATTCCAGTCTTTGATTTGCTTTGGATTCCCTTTACGCACCAAGAATACAATCGTAGACGTATAAGGTGCCGAATTACTCGGAAACTCTTTTTGCCAACCTTTCTCAATTAAACCTGCATTGACGATTTCTTCGATATCATTGGCCAAAGCCAAAGTCACCACATCGGCCTGTAAACCATCGACCACTGAACGCGCCTGCTTGCCTGAGCCACCATGCGACTGTTTAAAATTAACCGTTTGTCCGGTTTTCTGCTTCCAGAACTTGCCAAATTCTTCGTTATATTCCTGATAAAATTCACGGGTCGGGTCATAAGAGACATTCAGGAAATCTTTGGCAATGGAATTCTGTACTGCTGTTCCCACTGAAATTGTCAAGATTGCGGATGCTATTATTTTTTTCATTTGATGTAACTCATTGTTTATATGACCTGCACTATACAAATCAAAAATAAACATAACAATCATGTATTTATAACAATACCTACAATCTATTTCTGATTTTGAGATATCTTTTAACAATTAAATCCGGATACATATTCTGCTAGAAAAGTAATCTTCTGCTACAATATAAGACAGTTCTTCACGTTCTCTTCACAGTTGTCTGTTAAAAATAGGCCACCAAAACAGGAAATTACGATTTTTGGTAATTTTCCACAGAGTTATATTATTTATTTTGTAAAAAATGTGACTTGGTTCTACTTCTTTATGATCAACTGTGATTAAATTGTAGACAGAGTATTAAAAAAACATTTTTAACAAAATAAAACCAACCAGAAGTAAGGAGGAAGTTTGGATATGAAATTTACATTATTCACAGCCAGCATCCTAAGCCTGATTATTTTGTTCTCGATTCAACTCGGTCATGCCGTCGTTGTGAAGACAGACTTGCCGAAGCCTGCAGTAAGCACTGTTGAAAGCAAGACTTCGCCGATTGAAAAAGCGATTCAGCAACAAAAAACTGAAAAAACACTTCAAACAGAAGATAATCTAAAAGTCTTGACTGCATTTAAAGTCGCACCTTCGCAAAATTTCTTTGCAGAACAGAATTACCGCTTCACCCGCTTTGTCCAAAGTATTTTTTCGAGTGCTCATTCTTAATCAGCATCAACAGCGCTGAATATTCCCGGATTTAAAAGCCACATCATTCAATGTTGAATAAAGCATTAAGTGATGTGGCTTTTTCGCTATAATAGCTGCAATTTTATATCTAAGATTAGATCCGGCTATGACTGTTCGTACTCGTATTGCACCTTCTCCTACTGGTTTTCCGCATGTAGGTACTGCCTATATCGCCTTGTTTAACTTATGTTTTGCTAAACAGCATGGTGGTGAATTCATTCTTCGTATTGAAGATACTGACCAACTGCGCTCAACGTCTGAATCTGAAAAAATGATCCTGGATTCATTGCGCTGGTTGGGTCTGAACTGGTCTGAAGGTCCTGATGTCGGTGGCCCGCATGCGCCGTATCGCCAGTCAGAACGTATGGATATCTATAAAAATTATGCCTTGGAACTGGTAGAGAAAGGCCATGCTTTCTACTGTTTTGCAACTGCAGAAGAACTAGATCAAATGCGTGCAGAACAGCAGGCACGTGGTGAGTCGCCACGTTATGATGGTCGCGGTCTGAATCTCACTCAAGAAGAAGTTGAGCGTCGTTTGGCCGCTGGTGAACCACACGTCATCCGTATGAAAGTACCAACCGAAGGCGTATGTAAATTCAATGACATGCTGCGTGGCGAAGTGGAAATTCCATGGGCGCAAGTAGACATGCAAATCCTGCTAAAAACCGATGGCCTCCCAACCTACCATTTAGCAAACGTAGTAGATGATCATTTGATGCAAATCACCCACGTAATTCGTGGTGAAGAATGGATTCCATCTGCGCCGAAACATCAGTTACTGTATCAATATTTCGGTTGGGACATGCCGGTACTATGCCACATGCCACTGCTGCGTAACCCGGATAAATCTAAGCTGTCTAAACGTAAAAACCCGACCTCAATTAACTACTATAGAGACATCGGTGTACTACCTGAAGCCTTGTTGAACTACCTAGGTCGTATGGGCTGGTCAATGCCAGATGAAAGTGAAAAATTCACTCTGGCAGAAATGATTGAACATTTTGATATCAAACGTGTATCACTTGGTGGTCCGATCTTTGATGTCGAGAAACTAAACTGGTTAAACGGTCAATGGATCAAGGCACTCAGCCCGGCTGAACTTCTAGACACATTATTGGCCTGGAAAGCAGATCGTGCCAAGTTAGAAGAAATTGCGGCTGCGATTCAACCGCGTATTAACCTGCTGTCTGAAGCAGTAAATTGGTCTGCGCATTACTTCAACCACTTCCCGACCCTGTCTAAAGAACAGTTTGAAAGCAAGAAACTGTCGGATGAACAGGTACGTCAAAGTCTTCAATTCGCAATTTGGCGTTTAGAAAGCCTGTTTACTTGGAATAACGACACGGTGAGCCAGACCTTGATGGACTTGGCGACACAGATGGAAATCAAGTTACGTGATTTCATGCCTGCGTTCTTTATTGCGATCGCCGGTTCGACTGCGTCTACACCCGTGATGCAAACGATGGTGACCATTGGTCCTGATTTAACCTTTGCACGTTTACGTCATGCGCTGGAAATTGTCGGTGGTCCAAGCAAAAAAGAGCTGAAAGTCTGGGAAAAACTCAATGAAAGCTTAAAGTTGCCGAAAAATGAAGCAGTTGATCAAGCTTAATTAATTTTTGTGTTGACGTGTGAGCGCGATATCCCTAATATAGCGCTCACACAGACTGGGGTCATAGCTCAGTTGGTAGAGCGCTACAATGGCATTGTAGAGGTCAGGAGTTCGATCCTCCTTGACTCCACCAAATCAAGTCTTGCTTTAGCTGTGTTATTTGCCTCAATTGTCCCTATCGTCTAGAGGCCTAGGACATCGCCCTTTCACGGCGGTAACCGGGGTTCGAATCCCCGTAGGGACGCCATATTCAAGATGACCATAATATATTATGGTCATCTTATAAAAAACCCAAGCATTGCGACTTGGGTTTTTTATTGCCTGTATATTTTATGTTGGGCAATATTTCGGTTTCTTCGCATCTTCCGATAAAATAATCAGTAATTTAGAATTTTGGAGTTGTAATGCAATATCGTTGCCCTAAGTGTCAAAGCCCGAAAATCATGCCAGTGGCCCAGCCAGGTCAAGCAGCTCCACGTCCAGTGGTTCCTAAAAGCTTAATGTTTCTGGTCCCTGCCCTGTTCCTGTTATTATTGCTGGTGATTATTAGTATCGCGATGTGGATTTTTGGCGATGGTGCAGGTACCACTTTACAGACTGCGACTGTGATCGTCTTTATTCTTTCTTTGATCGCAGGTTTTATGTTCTATAAAGATCTACCTGATTTTAAAATTTCAATGCAGGCATTCATGCAAACCCAAAAGAAATGGAAATGCCGTGAATGTAATCATGAGTGGGAAATCTAATTTACCCTCCACCATATAATAAACATAAAAAACCAGCCCTGAGGCTGGTTTTTTTATTTACAAAAGTCGGAGATGATTAAACACCGATTTTACGATATTTTTGACGCTTCGCGACAAGGTCATCACCATCTCGTTTACGACGGTATTCTTCGAATTCAGCATAGTTACCTGTGAAGAATTCAGGTGTTTCACCTTCGAATGACAAGATGTGCGTCGCAATACGGTCCAGGAACCAACGGTCATGCGAGATCACCATCACAGTACCTGGGAATACCAGAATGGCATCCTCAAGTGCACGCAAGGTTTCGATATCCAAGTCGTTCGATGGTTCATCGAGTAGGATAACGTTAGCGCCCATTTGCAGGATTTTCGCAAGTTGTAAACGGTTACGCTCACCACCTGACAATTGACCTACGCGTTTTTGCTGATCTTGGCCTTTGAAGTTAAAGCGACCGATATACGCACGAGATGCGATTTCGTAATCACCAATCTTCAAGATATCTAAACCACCAGACACTTCTTCCCAAACGGTTTTGTTGTTATCTAAGGTGTCACGGATCTGACCGACATAAGCCACTTTAACCGATTCACCCAGCGTTACCGTACCGGTATCTGGTTGCTGTTCACCAGTCATCATACGGAATAGCGTGGTTTTACCTGCACCGTTCTCACCCACGATACCCACAATTGCAGCAGGTGGTACTGTGAAGGTTAAATCCTTGTACAGTAAGCGATCACCAAACGATTTGCTGATGCCTTCAACTTCTACAACCTTGTTGCCCAAACGTGGACCAGGTGGAATGTAGATTTCAGAGGTTTCATTACGCTGTTGGAATTCGCGTGAGTTAAGCTCTTCAAAACGCTCCATACGCGCTTTGTTTTTCTTTTGCTGACCTTTGGCGTTTGAACGAACCCATTCAAGTTCTTTTTTCAATGCTTTAGCAAAAGATTCTTCCTGCTTGTTCTCTTGTTCTAAACGGGCATTTTTCTGCTCAAGCCAAGAAGAGTAGTTACCTTGATACGGAATACCCATACCACGGTCAAGCTCAAGAATCCATTCAGCTACGTTATCCAGGAAGTAACGGTCGTGCGTAATCGCAACGATGGTACCCGGGAAGTCTTTCAAGAAACGTTCCAACCAAGATACAGATGAAGCATCTAAATGGTTCGTCGGTTCATCGAGAAGCAACATGTCTGGTTTAGACAGAAGTAAACGGCAAAGTGCCACACGGCGGCGTTCACCACCTGAAAGCTTAGATACATCTGCATCCCAAGCAGGCAGGTTCAATGCTGCAGCCGCTTGATCCATCTGGTTGGCAAGGTTATGCGCATCCCAAGTCTGGATAATCGCTTCAAGCTTCTCTTGCTCTTTCGCAAGTGCATCGAAATCTGCATCTTCTGCTGCATATTCAGCAAAGACTTCATCAAGACGTGCTAAAGCATCAAGCGGTTCACGCAAACCATCTTCGACGTTACCACGAACGTCTTTGGTCTCATCTAAAGGTGGTTCTTGCTCAAGATAACCGATTTTTGTACCCGGTTGCGCACGTGCCTCACCAGAGAAATCTTTATCTACGCCCGCCATAATACGAAGCAAGGTAGATTTACCTGCACCGTTTAAACCAAGCACACCAATTTTAGCGCCCGGGAAAAATGATAAGGAGATGTCTTTCAGGATTTCGCGCTTAGGCGGAACCATCTTCGACACTCGGTTCATCGTGTAAATATATTGGGCCACGTAGGACTCCTCAACTGAAAAACCAAATGGGGTTAAAACAACTACCCCAGCTCAAAAATGAGCGAAAAAATAATCGGCTATTATACGCAGAAAGCTGCGAAAACATAAGCCATTGCCATGAACTTCAATGCATTGTTACAAGTTTATTACTGATGTTTTTTTAAACAGTTGTTTTCAGTAAAATAAATGACTCAAATCCAGGTCGATATATGAATATTTCATATATTTATTTCAATAAAATTGCACTTTTACTCATATGTGAAAATGCTACACTCAAGCCATAAACTTAAACAAGAAGACCAAACAGAATGAGTTATAAAGCAGAAACTCTTGCGATTCATGCAGGTTATACCCCTGAAGCAACCACCAAAGCTGTGGCAGTGCCGATTTACCAAACCACGTCTTATGCCTTTGACAATACTCAACATGGGGCCGATCTCTTTGATTTAAAGGTTCAGGGCAATATCTATACCCGAATTATGAACCCGACCACTGCGGTTCTGGAACAACGTGTTGCAGCACTGGAAGGCGGGATCGGAGCACTGGCTTTGGCCTCTGGCATGGCTGCGATTACCTATGCCATTCAGACCATTTCTGAAGCTGGTGACAACATTGCTTCTGTGTCAACGCTATATGGCGGTACCTATAACCTGTTTGCCCATACCCTGCCAAAACAGGGCATTGAAGTCCGTTTCTTTGATTATGAAAAGCCGGAAAGTCTGCGCCAGCTGATTGACGAAAAAACCAAACTGGTTTTTGTGGAATCGATTGGTAACCCACTGGGTAATATTATTGATCTGGAAGCGATTGCTAAAATTGCGCACGAATATGGCGTGCCGGTCATTGTCGACAATACCGTTGCCACCCCAGTACTACAAAAATCTTTCGACTTTGGTGCAGATATTGTGGTGCATTCCCTGACCAAATATATCGGTGGTCATGGCAATTCAATTGGCGGCATCATTGTGGATAGCGGTAAATTCCCTTGGGGTAAATATCCTAAACGTTTCCCTGCCCTGAATACGCCTGATCCAAGCTACCATGGCGTGAACTATGTCGAAGTTTTGGGGGAAGCAGCATATATCGCACGTGCGCGTGTAGTGCCACTGCGTAATACCGGCGCTGCGATCAGTCCACAGAATGTATTCCTGATTCTGCAAGGTCTGGAAACCTTAAGCCTACGGATGGAACGTCATACTGAAAACGCACTGAAAGTCGCTGAATATCTGCAAAAACATCCTAAAGTGAAATGGGTTAATTATGCGGGCCTGAAAGATCACCCACAGCATGCCTTGGCACAGAAATATGTGAAAGGTAAACCGTCTGCCATTCTGACCTTTGGGGTAGAACATGGTCTCGAAGGCGGCACATGTTTTATTGATGCCCTGCAATTGTTCACGCGTCTGGTCAATATCGGCGACGCTAAAAGTCTGGCCTGCCATCCGGCGACCACTACACATCGTCAGCTGAATGCCGAGGAGTTAAAATCGGCAGGTGTCAGTGAGGATATGGTACGTTTATCCATTGGAATTGAACATATTGATGACCTGATTGCCGATCTAGAACAGGCGCTGGCGGCCGTTTAAAAAGGTGCCCGAGCCGCTTCGAAACCTCATCATTTTGGTGAGGTTTTTTTATTTATTTTCTAAAACAGCCACTTGCTTTGCTTTTTATTTTCATGTTAAAAGTTAAATGAAAGAGTGAACACAAATAGAGCAATTACTCTAATTTTTATTTTAATTTCAATAGTTTAATTTATAGATTTTCTTGAAGAATTGGTTATCATATCTGGACTCACCTTCGCTCTCATCTTCTGTTAGAGCGCTATAGATCTTTAATAAAAATAATTTGAACGCTGACTTCAAATTAGGGATAACAAACGTGAAAACTAGACTACACAAACAACTGGAAAAACGTGTTGCAGGTAAAACCGTCCTGATTACCGGTGCATCCAGCGGTATTGGTTTAACGACAGCACATCAACTGGCTGATGCAGGTGCCCATGTTTTACTGGTAGCCCGTACTCAGGAAACCCTAGAACAAGTAAAATCAGAAATTGAAGCCAAAGGCGGCAAAGCCTCAATCTTTCCATGTGATTTAAACAATATGGAAGCGATTGATGAAGTTTCCAAACAGATTATTGCCTCAGTCGATCATATTGATATTCTGATCAATAATGCAGGACGTTCGATTCGCCGTGCCGTACATGAGTCGGTAGATCGTTTTCATGATTTTGAACGTACCATGCAGCTGAACTATTTCGGCGCGGTGCGTCTGGTGATGAATATCCTGCCGCAAATGATGATTCGTCGCGCGGGTCATATTATTAACATCAGTTCGATTGGCGTACTGGCCAATGCCACCCGTTTTTCGGCCTATGTCGCATCAAAAGCTGCGCTGGACGCCTTTAGCCGCTGCCTGTCTGCAGAAGTGCATTCGCATAAAATCGCAATCACGTCGATCTATATGCCTTTGGTGCGCACCCCGATGATTGCGCCGACCAAAATCTATAAATATGTACCGACGCTTTCTCCGGAACAGGCGGCTGACCTGATTGCCTATGCGATTGTGAAACGTCCGAAGAAAGTGGCGACCGGTTTGGGCCGTCTGGCTTCCATTACCTATTCAATTGCACCGGATATCAACAATGTCTTGATGTCGATTGGCTATAACCTGTTCCCAAGTTCAACTGCATCTGTGGGTCAGCCACAAAAATTAAACTTGGTGCAAAAAGCATATGCACGTCTGTTCCCGGGCGAACACTGGTAATTTTTCATACGGATAATTGAATCACAATACGAGCCGCCAACCAGGCGGCTTTTCTCTGTCTCATTTTTGCAAGATCTGAAATAAAGTGGACTGATTTAAAAAACCACGACACAGCCTGTCCTGATCAACACAGATTTTTGCCGCAAATGCTGCGAGATCACGTACACTATCAGCGGATATTTCCTATCCGTATTTTTATATTTTGATTGAAATGATGGAAACCCTTATGAACAACGCGCAATGGCTCGATGAAGTAAAATTTAACGAACAAGGATTAGTCCCTGCCATTGCCCAGCATCATCAAACTGGACGTGTGTTGATGGTAGCCTGGATGAACCGTGAAGCTTTGGCTTTAACTGCCGAAAAAAATCAGGCAGTGTATTTCTCTCGTTCACGCAGCAAGTTATGGCATAAGGGCGAAGAATCAGGACATTTTCAGACCGTACATGAAATCCGTCTGGACTGTGATGCCGACGTGATTGTGCTGCAAATTGAACAGCATGGTGGTATTGCCTGCCATACCGGCCGTGAATCATGTTTCTATCGCAAGCTCACGCCAATGGGCTGGGAAATTGTCGATGCACAGCTGAAAGATCCGTCTGCGATTTATGGTGAAAAATCCACGAATCCGCATACGCTGGCGATGCAAGCGTCAACCGCGCAATCTGAGCAGGTCGAAGTCCTGTCTTATCTGGGCCAGATGATGGCAGAACGCAAACAGGCCGATCCGGACTCCTCTTATGTGGCCAAGCTGTATCATAAAGGCCTGAACAAGATTCTGGAAAAAGTCGGTGAAGAAAGCTTTGAAACCGTGCTGGCAGCCAAAGACTTTGATCAGGACGCTTCGGCAGACCATAAAAATGATCTGATCTATGAAGTGGCAGATCTGTGGTTCCATACCATCGTGATGCTGGGTTATTTCGACCTGGATGTGCAATTGGTATTAAATGAACTGGCACGCCGCCAAGGCTTGTCCGGTCTGGTCGAAAAAGCCAACCGTCAGCATTAAGCCTTGAATTCATCTGTGTCTGATTTAAAAAAACCGACCGCGACCTATGAGCAGGCCACTGCCATTGATAACGCACGTCTGGGCAAATCCTTTAAAGTGATTGCCTATGCAGGCACAGGTAAAACCACGACCCTGCAAATGATCAGTGATGCCATGCCACAAAGACGTGGCATGTATCTGGCTTTTAACAAGGCCATTGCCAGTGAAGCACAGGCCAAGTTTCACCGGGGTGTCGATTGCCGTACTTTTCACTCGCTGGCATTTCGCAGTGTTCCACGTGGAGTCACCGACAAACTGCGCTTGCCACGCTTGAGTCCAAGTTTTATTGCCAAAGAATACCGGCTTGAACCGATGACCATGCGCCGTATGATGGGTGGGCGTTATGAAAAATATGTCTTGATGCCTTCGCGTCTGGCAAGTTTGGTTGCCAATGCGGTCGGCTATTTCTGCTCGACCAGTTCGCAATACCCTGCCCCACGGCATATTCAGGCGCCGAGCTGGTTGCATCCGGATGATATCGAGACTTTACAGAAGAAACTTTATCCGGCAGTCGAACGACGCTGGCTAGAGTCGATTGATCCAAATCATCAGGCCGGCATCGGTCATGACATTTATCTGAAGCTCTGGGCGCTGTCCGAGCCAAATATCCCGGCCGATTATGTACTATTCGATGAAGCTCAGGATGCCGATCCCTTAATGCTGGGAATTCTACTGAAACAGCGCAGCACCCAGGTGATTTATGTCGGAGACGCGCATCAGCAGATTTATGCCTGGCGTGGCGCAGTCAATGCCATGCAGCAACTGCCCTTACCTGAATCGCGCCTGACCACCTCATTTCGTTTTGGTCCTGAAATTGCCCTGAATGCCAATGCCATTTTAGGTGCCTTAAATGAAACTGTGCCTTTACTCGGCAATCCGCAATTAGACTCTAAAGTCGTGAATAAACCGCATACCAAAATGCGCGATGCAATTTTATGCCGGACCAATGCTCGTGCAATGGAATTGTTATTAGCGGGTTTAGTTCGTGGCGATAAAGTCAGCCTGCAAGCCGATCACGTCAAACTGAATCGTTTTGTCGATGCGGCTGCCATGCTGAAACAGGGCAAACGTGTGGTTGATGTGCCGGAACTGGCCTGGTTCAACTCCTGGCATGATGTCCATGAATACTGTGAAACTAATGAAGGCAGTGACATCAAGCCACTGGTCAAACTGGTGGACGAACATGGCACCGATCCGCTGAAAAAAGCTCTGGCTAAAATCACACCAATTGCCCAGGCCGACTATATTATTTCCACGGCACACAAGGCCAAAGGTCTGGAATGGGATCGGGTTCATATTGAAGATGACTATCAGTTTAAGCTGAATGAAAAAGACCATAAAATTAGTGATGAAGAATTAAGATTACTTTACGTGGCCTGTACACGTGCTAAAGTGAGTTTAAATATTCATCACATTTATGACCTGATTCAGCAACTGAAAATCAAGATGCCGCAGTCGCTTCGGCAGGCAGTCGGTTAAAGTGCATGGCATGGATGTAAACATCATGGGACAGGTGATCTATGCACATCCAAGCGTTTCAACTGAAACACACACTGCATTTTTCCGACATTCAGCTTCAGTTTAATTATCCGCAATGCCCGGCCACCTTGATTCTGGGCAATCAGGGAACTGGCAAAACTACGCTTTTACGTTTTAGCTATCAGGCACTGACCTGGTTTGCAGCCCGTTATCGCGACAGCCGTGCTGCAGGTCTGGTGATGCAAGATCAGGACATCATGCAAAACCGGCTGCAATCCAAAATTGACATCCGGATTGGTTTTCCTGAAGAGATGGGCAGCTTGCCAGAATCCAGTCAGTCTGAGCCTGCGAACCTACAAAGCTGTTCATGGCAAATCTACAAGACCCTAAACAGTCAGGGTCTGGGTTTTAGCAAAGCAGAAACCTCACAGCTTGAAAGCATGCTCAGCCTGTATCACAAAGCCCGCTTGCACGATCCCCTGCTCGGTTTGCCGCTAATTGCCTATTATCCGGCTGAACGCTTTACCAATGAAGTCAATCTGCTCAGCAAAAATAACCCGGCCATTCTCCAGTCCGCACATGCTTATGAAATCGCTGCGATTCCTTTCACCACCTTTGCCCGTTTTTTTGAATGGTTTCGTGAAATCAGTGATATTGAAAATGCGCAAAGTGCCAAGATTATGGATCAGATTTTGTCGCGTGCCTTGCAGCAGTCTGAAAACATTCGCGCAGATGAACTGGCCCGGCAGATCGAGAAAGCCCAGGCACATCTGCATGCACCGAATCTCACCGCTTTAAAACAGGCTCTGTCACTGATCCTGCCAGAAGTCAGTCAAATTTATTTAAAATATCAGCCCAAGCTGCAATTGATGGTGACCTATCAGCAACAAACTTTCACGTTCCAGCAACTGCCCAACAGTATCCGCAACTGGATTGCGCTGGTGGGTGACATTGTACGGCGGCTTTGTCTGTTGAATACCAACAGTTTATTCCCGTGTCAGGAAGGTACAGGCGTTTTGTTGATTGATGCAATTGATCATCAACTGGATCAGGAGATGGCAGCAGTGATCCTGTCACGCCTGCATCAGGCTTTTCCTAACTTGCAGATTATTGCGACCGGCAACCGGCCTGAATTACTGGAACAGGCGCAAGGCTTTCAATGTCTGAAACTGGAAAATAAACAGCTGCACCCCATTCATCTTGAAAGTATGAAAACCCAGTTTGATCAGATCTACGCAGAGCTGGAATTGCAGCGAAATAAAGATATCTCGCCTGAAGATACTTTACTGGAAACGGTCACCGAACCCATCACACCGCTTGCTGTATTGCAAATGATTCAACAACAGTTAAATCCGGAACAGCAACAAGAATTGCTCGCTTTACTTGCTCAGGAGCATCATCCGACGCTACCTCAGTCGCTCTAAACAGATTCAAAAAAATAAGAGCGACTGTTTGAGTAAACAAGGAAGCCTTTTCAGCATTCTCTTTTTGCCCTGATTAAACTATTTTGAGTCAAATTTACAATCAATGCCTGCAATTTAATCTTAATTTTCGGTCATTTCTGGATGATCTGTTTAAGCATGCAGCGCCTGTTAAATCCGAGCCGGCGTATAATTTATAAGTTCCACATAAAAACGTTGATGTTGTTGTTATCCTGTAATATGATCGGTTTTATTTGCGAATTTCATTGTAAAATCGGAATTTGCTATCGTTTATAAGTTGCGCAATACAACTGTTTTATATTCTTTTTGAATATTCTTTTGGCTTTCAAGATTGAGAAGTTTGGGTCGCTCCTTGGGGTCCTGTAATCCTTGAAAGATAAAGATTCACCTTAGGTTGATCAAAACCTAAATCATGACAATGGATACGAGTGTGCTGCCGATTATTATATTGTTACCGTTAGTATTAGGCACAACCCTTGTCTCGTGGCTGAAGCAATTTTCGCGCGGGGTAACGGCTTTAGGGGCAATTGGTGTCAGCCTCAGCAGTTTCTTATTATTATTGAGTCAGGCGCCCGCCATATTTGATGGTGCAGTGATTACCCAGACCTGGTCCTGGCTGCCCCAGCTCGGCATCGATTTCAGTTTTCGCCTGGATTCTCTGGGACTGCTGTTTGCCTTGCTGATCAGCGGAATTGGTACACTGATTTATATTTATGCCTATTATTATCTCAATCCAAAAAATTCACTGAGCAAACTGTATCTCCTGCTGATGCTATTTATGGCGGCGATGCTCGGAATTTCATTGTCGAATAACCTGATTATCTTATTGATTTTCTGGGAACTGACCAGTATTTCATCTTTCCTGCTGGTGGGTTACTGGAGCAATTACGAAGCGGCGCAACGTGGTTCGCGTATGGCCCTGACCATTACCGGAATGGGTGGTCTGGCGATGCTGGGCGGTTTTGTCCTGCTTGGTCAAATTACCGGCACTTATCAGCTTGACCAAATCCTGACGATGACTGAGCAGATTCAGTCCCATCATTTATTTGTTCCAACCTTGTTGCTGATTTTACTTGGTGCCTTTACCAAAAGTGCGCAGTTCCCGTTCCACTTCTGGTTGCCGAATGCCATGGCTGCACCGACACCGGTCTCTGCCTATTTGCACTCGGCCACCATGGTCAAAGCCGGTTTATTCCTGGTCGCACGTTTGCTCCCGATCTTTGCCGGCGCTGCACTGTTTCATAATATTGTGACCTTTGTTGGTCTGTTTACCCTGTGCATGGCCTCCTTCTTTGCCATTTTTAAGGAAGACCTGAAAGGCTTGCTCGCCTATTCCACCATCAGCCATTTAGGTCTGATCATGTGTCTGCTCGGGATTGGTTCACCATTGGCTGTTGCAGCAGCGATTTTCCACATTATTAACCATGCCACCTTTAAAGCGGCACTGTTTATGATTGCCGGCATCATCGATCATGAATCTGGTACCCGTGACTTACGTAAATTGTCTGGCTTGTGGCAATTACTGCCATTTACCGCCACGCTGACCATGATCACGGCAGCATCCATGGCGGGTGTACCCTTGACCAATGGTTTCCTGTCCAAGGAAATGTTCTTTACCGAACTGGTCGCCAGTTTAAGTGGTCCACTTATGGTCGGCTCTGCTACTGTCGCGACACTGGCCGGGATTTTTGCGGTGGCTTATTCCATTCGACTGGTGCATGGAGTCTTTTTCGATGGTCCGCTAGGCAAACAGGTCCCAAATAAAGATGCACATGAGCCTGCCTTTGGTATGCGCGCACCGGCAACCTTATTGGCAATTTTATGTATTTTAGTCGGTCTATTACCCGCTCTTCTAGTAGAAAAAATTGTCAATAGCACCACTCAAGCGACAACCCAAAATTTTGATTTTGAAGGTACCCATCTGGCGCTTTGGCATGGTTTCAACCTGCCGCTGCTGATGAGTGTGATCGCTCTGCTCGGCGGAATAATCTTTTACTTTTCTCTCGCCAAAGGTGGCGCCTTACGTGAAATCGACTTGGATCCAAAACTGGGCCGCTTACAGGGCCGGGTGCTGTTCGACCTGTTTTTGAAAAATTTGCTGCTGAATTCACGCCGTTTCCGCCGTACCACTGAAAATGGCAAATTACAAAGCTATTTATTGTGGATTGTGATTTTTACCATCGGGCTGGTGGGATTCCCATTACTCAGCAATGCGGTGGGTACGGGTACGCGCGAGCTGACCCATGCTCCTGCCTTGGCGATTATCCTGTGGTTACTGCTGTTCTCCGCCTGCTGGATGCTGCTGTGGTTCCATCATGAGCGCATTAAAGCTGTCCTCATTAGCGGTGCAGTCGGTCTGGTCGTCACCATGGTCTTTATCGGCTTCTCGGCTCCCGATCTGGCGCTGACCCAGATTACGGTCGATGTGGTCACCACTGTTCTGCTACTGATGAGTTTATCTTTACTGCCACAATTAACTCCGTATGAATCGAGCCCGACCCGTCGCTGGCGCGATGCCATTATTGCCTTGGGCGGCGGTCTCGGGATTGCGGCAATTGCCTGGCTGATCATGACCCGTGATCACAATTCCATTTCATGGTTCTTCCTGCAACAGTCCATTCCTCTGGGCGGCGGAACCAATGTGGTGAATGTGATTCTGGTCGACTTCCGTGGTTTCGATACCTTTGGCGAAATTACCGTACTCGGCATTGCAGCCATTGGTGTTCTGAGCCTGATGGATGGCATGCGTGCGCATGGCACCACCATGACCCAAGGACTGACCTATCGTTTTAATCCTTCCCCGCTGATGTTGCGTATTACCGCATCCTGGATTTTGCCGGTCGCGCTGGTAGTCAGCCTGTATATCTTTATGCGTGGCCATAACCTGCCAGGCGGTGGATTCATTGCCGGACTGGTGACGTCACTGGCACTTATTATTCAATATATCGCAGTGGGACAGGACAAAACCGAACAGTTGCTGGGCGCTAAATCCGGTCGTCTCTATGAAATCTGGATTGGAGTCGGCTTAACCATTGCCGGTTTGACCGGTGTCGCGGCCTGGTTCTGGTCACGTCCATTCCTGACCAGTGCACATATTTATGTCTCTCCGCCCATCATTGGAGAAATGCATTTAGCTTCGGCTGCACTGTTTGATGTCGGCGTCTATGTCACTGTTGTCGGTGCGACCATGCTGATGATTTCGGTCTTGGGCGATTCACGTCACTCAAGCATGACTGGCCCCGTACCAAGAGGATAATAGAATGATCAGTTTAGAATTTTTATTAGCCTCTGCGATTGGCCTGCTGACAGCCACAGGCATTTATCTGATCCTGCGGGCGCGTACCTTCCCGGTGGTGTTGGGCTTGGCCATGATTGGTTATGCGGTCAACCTGTTTTTATTTGCCATGGGCCGGATTCAGATGAATTCGCCTGCAGTATTAACCGAAGCCGCGAATGTGACTGACCCTCTACCTCAGGCACTGGTGCTGACGGCCATCGTGATTGGCTTTGCCACCACTGCCTTTATTGTCCAACTGGCACTGCGTAGCCGCTACGAATCAGGAACAGACCACGTTGACTCAAAAGAAGATATCCCCCAGATTGATCCACGTGAGGATGAGCCTTAATGACTGATCTTCTCAATTTCTGGACTCAACATACTCCTATTTTCAGCATTCTTTTGCCGGCCTTTACCGCTTTTGCCTTGGTACTTTTGGGAAATCCGGGTGCAGGCTCTCTGATCACGGACTGGCGTCAACCCTGGCGTCGTGGTATCAGCCATCTCTCGGGAATCTTGGGCCTGATCATTGCCGTTAGCTATCTGATAAACAGCAGCGAGGGCCAAATCAGCGTATACACCCTCAGCGAATGGGCAGCACCATTCGGGATCGTGCTGGTGCTGGATCAGCTCTCGGCCATGATGCTGGTGTTGACCTATGCGCTCGCCTTGCCTGTGGTCTGGTATGCCAGCAAAGAATGGGACTTACGCGGCCGTTATTTCCATGCCATGGTGCATTTCCTGCTGATGGGTCTGACTGGTGCATTCCTGACAGGCGATTTGTTCAACCTGTTTGTGTTCTTTGAAATTTTGCTGATGGCGTCTTATGTACTGCTGTTGCATGGACAAGGTAAGGCACGTTTTCAGCTGGGAATTCACTATGTCACCATTAACCTGCTGGCGTCTGCGCTATTCCTGATTGGACTCGGGATGATTTATGGCAGTGTCGGTAGCCTGAATATGGCCGATGTGGCCCGTTTGATGCCAACACTTGCAGAAGATCAGCATAAACTGGCCGTTGCCGGTGGCTTGATGCTCTTCGTGGTATTTGGAATCAAAGCAGCAATGCTGCCGGTGGGTTTCTGGTTACCCAAAACCTATGCGGTGGCCACGACTCCTGTAGCAGCGCTCTTTACTATCATGACTAAAGTCGGGATTTATGCAATTTTGCGTATCAACGGCACGGTTTTTGATGATGAATATAGCCATCAGATTCTGATGAACTGTCTGCTGGTGATTGGTCTGGTCACATCCGTCTATGGGGTAATCTGTGCAATTGGCACCGAACGTCTGCGCCGTTTTGTCGGTTTTATGGTGCTGTCTTCAGTCGGAACGATTCTGGTGGCCATTGGCCTGAATAATACTGCAGCCTGGGCGGGTGCGCTGTATTATCTGGTACACAGTACCCTGATTGCGGCCGCATTTTATATTCTGTCGGGCTGGATTACCTCGCAGCGCGGTGAATTTAAAGATCATTTTAAAATCGCCCCACTGATGAAACAGAATAAGCTAGTTTCGATTGTCTATTTCATCATCGCCTTGATGATGGCAGGCCTGCCACCGTTTAGTGGATTTTTCGGTAAAGTCTTTATTTTGCAGGCTTCTGCTAATTCAGATTATCAGATGATTATTATCCTGACCATTTTGCTGGTAAGTTTTCTCAGTATTCTGGCTTTTACCCGGGTCGGTTTTATCCTGTTCTGGCGTTCGAGCAGACCTGAAGATGATCTTGATTCTGAAGAGTTTCATAAATATGAAGCCCTACCGAGTAAAGCACCGGCACGCAATGACCGGGTGATTTATATATTGCTGGCAGGCTTAACCGCCTACGTGGTGTTTGCCGGACCGATCTATCAATATAATTATCAGACTGCGGAACAGATCAAAAACAATTCGGTCTATGAAGCCGCGCTGTTAAAACCGGATGCAGAAGGTCAGTTTATTAGCGTCCAGCCATTCGATCCGAAGTATTTGCCAGAAACCAAATATGGTGGTGAGGTGATAGATCCTAATGCGCATCTAATTCCTTATGTGATTTCAGAAGCGACCTTGAAGGGTGAAAATATTTCTGAATTCAAGCAACGCCAGATTGACCAGCAGCACATTGAACAGACCGAATATGATGATAATCAACTTAAACCGGCGGAGGGACCTTAATGGCTGAATCATTATTTCAACGCTGGTTCCCGCATCCGCTGGTTTCTGTGATTGTGGGACTGAGCTGGGTTTTACTGGCACACAGCCTGGACGCTGGAACATTGCTGATGGCCTTGCTACTCGCGGTGATCATTCCACGTATGGTCGAACCCTTTATTGACTATACCCCGAATATCCAGTGGACTCCTGCCCTGCGCCTGTTCTTTGTCGTAGTTTGGGACATTGTTGTAGCCAATATTAAAGTGGCCAAACTGGTGCTAGGACCGACGAAGAATCTGCATCCAAAATGGTTCCGTGTGCCTTTAGATACCGAACATGAAGAAGTCAACACCTTGCTGGCGATGATTATTACCACTACACCGGGCACGGTATCTGCAGGGATTGACCAGGATCGTGGTGATATTCTGGTACATGCCTTAAGCACAGATGATGAAGCGGCCGAAATCGAGCTGATTAAGCAGCGCTATGAACGCCCGCTCATTGAGATTTTTAATGCACGATCAGGAGAAAAAGCATGACAATTCTACCTTATGCATTATTGATTTGTCTGGGTGCGGTCACCATCTCCATGTTACTGTGTCTGATCCGGCTGATTACCGGTCCCTCTATTGTTGATCGCCTGTTGGCACTGGATACCCTGTTCCTAAATGCCACCTGTCTGGTGGTGATTTTGGGTATTTACTGGAGCAGCACATTTCTGTTTGAAGGCGCTCTCTTGGTCGCGATGCTGGGCTTTGTCTCTACCGCAGCCTTGGCGCGTTATTTCACCACTGGCCATGTCATCGACTAGGAGTTTTTAAATGTCTTTAATTTTAGAAATACTGGTGTCGATTTTTCTATTGATTGGTGCTTTCTTTATGCTGGTTGGCGGAATCGGGATGGTGCGCTTACCCGATCTGTTCATGCGTCTGCATGCACCGACCAAATCCAGTACTTTGGGCCTCGGCAGTTTTTTAATTGCGGCGATGATTTTCTCTGCCATGTATGGCCGTTTCGGTTTTGCTGAAGTGCTGATTACCCTGTTCGCCTTTATCACTGCGCCAGTATCTGCCAATCTGATGGCACAGGCTGCATTACATTTGCGTTTACGTTCTTTGAGTGGTGAAGTACCGGAAACGCTAGAACGCCCCCTGCCTTGGCAGCGTTCACGCCGTCGTACCTTTTATGAAAAGAAAATCAATCGCAATGATGATTTAGATTAATTGAGCAAGCGATTCCAGTTCTCCCAAATCTCAAAATAGAGAGATAAAAAAAGCCACCCGAAGGTGGCTTTTTTAGTCCTAAAACTTATTCATCATCTTTTTTTGCTTCAGCTTCAGGTAAGTCCTTCACTGCTTCAGCGATCAGACCAAACATATAGTTACCATATGCATTGGTCTTATCGTAATGGAAACGTAGACGAGGCGTAATACGGGTTTTGATACGACGACTCAGCTCGTGGCGCAGGAAACCAGATGCTTTGTTCAACACATCCAGAGTTTCTTTATTGGCCTCTTGGCTTTGCTCATCGCCAAGTTCACGTCCCATCACAGTGACATAAACTTCCGCATATCCCAGGTCTGGGCTCACCTTCACCGCAGAGATGGTCACCAGACCACCTAAGCGTGGATCTTTCAGCTCCTGACGGATCAGTTCGGACAACTCGCGTTGTACTGTATCCGCCATACGCTTCAGACGTTGACTACCCGCCATTAAAGACTCCGTTTAATCAGTTGAACATCGTACACTTCGATCTTATCAAGTGCTTTGATGTCTTTATAGCCTTTCACCGCAAGACCACATTCCATACCGGCACGAACTTCTTCAACCACTTCTTTGTAGCGACGAAGAGATTCAAGCTCGCCCTGGAACACAACCACGTCATCACGTAATACACGAATCGGTTTGTTACGATGCAATACGCCTTCAAGTACCATACAGCCCGCAGCCGCACCAAACTTACTTGAGTGGAATACTTCACGTACTTGTGCAACACCCAGAATCGTTTCACGATGTTCTGGTGCAAGCTTACCGCTCATTGCTGCTTTCACATCATCAATCAATTGATAGATGATTGAGTAATAACGAATGTCGATACTGTCTGCATCTGCTTTTTGACGCGCAGCGTTATCCGCACGTACGTTAAAGCCAAGTAGAACTGCTTCTGAAGATTCAGCCAGTGTCACGTCAGACTCAGTGATCGCACCTACACCAGAACCGATGATACGTACTTTAACTTCGTCAGTCGCAAGCTCAGCAAGTGCAACGTGTAATGCTTCCAAGGTACCACGTACGTCAGTTTTCAACACAACGTTCACGATAGGCACATCTTTCTTGCCCATAGACGCCATGATGTTTTCAAGACGCATTGCAGATTGACGCTCAAGACGTTTTTGACGTTCACGATCCATACGCGCATCGGCAACTTCACGTGCTTTCTTCTCGTCACTCACCACAAGAACTTCGTCACCCGCCATTGGTGCTTCTGGAAGACCCAGAATTTCCACCGGAATCGAAGGACCTGCAGATTTGATACGCTGACCATTTTCATCCGTCATCGCACGAACGCGACCATAAGATGAACCGGCAAGAACGAGATCACCTACTTTCAATGTACCGTTTTGAACCAGAATAGACGTTACCGCACCACGGCTGTTGTCTACACGTGCTTCAATTACGACACCTTGTGCAGCGCCTTCTTCCGATGCTTTAAGCTCTAGAAGTTCAGCTTGAATCGAAATAATATCAAGAAGTTCATCAATGCCTTGACCAGTATGTGCAGAAACCATTGCTACTGGAACGTCACCACCCCATTGTTCTGGCACGATTTCTTTCACAGTCAATTCATTCAATACGCGATCTGGATCAGCAGATTCTTTATCCATCTTGTTGATTGCAACAATGATTGGTGTACCTGCAGCACGTGCATGGTCAATTGCTTCTGCAGTTTGTGGCATTACACCATCATCTGCTGCAACAACCAGAACCACGATATCTGTTGCTTTCGCACCACGTGAACGCATTGCAGTAAATGCTGCGTGTCCCGGAGTATCAAGGAATGTAATCATACCTTTATCAGTAGTTACATGGTAAGCACCGATATGCTGTGTGATACCGCCCGCTTCCCCAGCAGCCACTTTGGCACGACGAATACGGTCAAGCAGCGATGTCTTACCATGGTCAACGTGACCCATAATGGTAACAACAGGCGCACGCGTAGATTGCGCACCACGTGCTTCTTCAGCTGCTTCAAGCAAGTTATCTTCAGCTTGTGTATCAGAAACCAGTACCGGGTTATGGCCCATTTCCTCAACAACAAGTGCAGCAATTTCTTGATCAATCGCCTGGTTCTGAGTAACCAATTCACCCATTTTCATGAGTGATTTAATCACTTCACGAACCTTAACTGCCATTTTCGCAGCCAAGTCAGCAACGACAATCGTTTCACCGATTTCAACATCGTAAACCTGTTTTTTCACAGGTTTTTCGAAGCCGTGCTTGTTGCCCTGGCTAGTTTTTAAACCGCGCTTAGGCTGTTTGCTGAAGCTTTGCTCTTCCTGACCACGACGACCACCTTTTTTAGGTGCACGCGCGCTCGGCGTATTCGTACCACGTTTGATTTCGCGGTCTTCTTTGGCAAAAGAGTCTTCATATGCCTGACCAACAAGGCCGGCAGCCAGAGGAGAATCATCAACAACACGAATCGTTGCAGTGGTATCTTCCGCGGTGTACTTGGACGCCATTTGACGCATTTGTTCAAGCGTACGTTGCTGCGCTTCTTCAGCCGCTTTACGACGTGCCGCTTCTTCAACAGCTTTTAATTTTGCTGCTTCTGCTTCACGTGCCTTTTTCTGTTCAGCGGTTTCAGTTGGTTTAACAACTTGCTTCACAATCGGCTTGTTGGTTGATTTGCGTTTTACCACAACTGCAGCTTTAGAAACTTCTTGCTTGTCGCTGGTTTGCTTTGCAGCAGCACGCATCGCCTCTAAAGCTTTATTCGCGTTATTTACGCCAGTTTTTGGAGCTTCAGCAGAAGCAGCTTGCGCTGTATTCTGTTCAGGCGCAGCTTTGGCCTGTTGCTCAGCCTTGGCTTTCGCCAATGCTTCTGCTTTGATCTGTTCTGGATCCGGCTTAACAAATGTATGCTTCTTGCGAACTTCTACATTAATCGTTTTCGCCTTACCTGAAGTACTGGCTACTTTAGCCGTACTAGTCGTTTTACGTTTCAACGTGATTTGCCCTGCTTGGCTTTCTGAACCCTGTGACTTTTTCACATGGCTCATCAAGCTGTCTTGTTGTTCGGTGGTAATAATATCGTCAGCTTTACGCTGTGGTAAACCTGCCTCACGAACCTGCTCTAGGAGCTTCTCAACTGGACGACCCACATTGAGGGCTAACTCTTTAATCGACTTGTCCGTCATATACTACCTCCTAGTTAAACCATGATTCGCGCGCTTTCATAATGAGTTGACCTGCTTTCTCAGCACCCAAACCTTCAATATCTTCGATATCGTCAGTCGCCTGATCTGCTAAATCATCCACTGTTACCACACCACGAGCTGCTAGCGCTTGCGCGATCTCTACTGTCATGCCTTCCATTGCAACAAGTTCTTCACTTGGCGCTTGTATGTTCTCTTGCTGTTGTAATGCATCAGCAAGTGCAATTTCTTTCGCACGGCTTTGCAGTAGTTCAACCAGTTCCGCATCCAGTTCGATTTCATCAAACGTTTCTGCAGGGACATAAGCAATTTCTTCAAGCGAGGTGAAGCCCATTTCTACCAATGCCATCGCCAAATCTTCCGCGATATCCAGACGGGTAACAAACATGTCCAGATATTGTTGCGCTTCGTTTTGTTGACGGGCGTAGTATTCCTCTTCCAGCATCATGTCCAGCTTGTAGCCAGTCAATTCAGATGCCAGACGAACGTTCTGACCTTGTGAACCAATCGCACGTGCCAACTGATCGCTGGTTGCGAAAATGATATCTGCAGTACGTGCATCTTCATCGATGACAATACTCGATACATCTGCTGGTTCCAATGCACTTGCGATATATTGCGCAGGATCATCCGACCAAACTACCACATCAATACGCTCGCCATTGAGCTCTTGCTGTACAGCCTGAATACGGGTACCACGCATACCAATACAAGCACCCACCGGGTCAATACGGTGGTCATTGGTTTTCACTGCAATTTTAGCACGAACGCCTGGTTGGCGAGCCGCCGCTTTAATTTCAATGATTTCTTCAGAAATCTCAGGGATTTCTTTCTTCATCAATGCAATCAGCATATCCGGTTTAGCACGTGACAGTTGTAACTGCGCACCACGACCTTCACGGTTGACATTAAACAGAATTGCATTCACGCGTTGCTTCGGACGAAGGATTTCTTTCGGAATCATTTCTTCACGAGCAAGATACGCTTCAGCATTGTCACCTAGGTCAATGATAAAACCGTCTTTGGTTTGTTTTTTCACTTCACCGTAGATCAGCTCGCCGACTTTAGATTCGTAAGCATCGGCTACAAGTGCACGTTCTGCTTCACGGATCTTCTGTACGATCACTTGCTTGGCAATTTGCGCTGCAATACGACCGAAGTCAATCGATTCAACTTCAAGCTCACGAATGTCCCCAATCGACCATTTTGCCGGATCGACATCAGAGATGGCATCCTGACAAGCTGGCATTTCATGGTCTTCGTCTGCAACCACTTCCCACTGACGGAAAGTACGATAGTCACCTGTTTTACGATCAATTTCCACACGTAAACGTGCTTCTTCCGAATGTGTTCCTTCGTAGAATTTTTTCTTTGTCGCAGCAACTAAAGCTTGCTCAAGCGCTTCAAAGATCGCTTCACGAGGTACACCTTTTTCGTTACTAACCGTTTCAACGACGGTCAGAATTTCACGTGCCATACGTCACCTATTCGTTAAATTTTTATTTATTAAATTAATCTTGGAAGACCAAATTTGCTTTATCGATATTGTGACTGTCGATCTCCAATACCTGTTGCTTTTCTACTTCAACCTGAATCATTTCATTTTCAAGATCGACAGCAACCAGTTTGGCCTGGAATTTACGACGGTTATCTACCGCACTGATCAAACGTAGTGCTACGGTATGACCGATATAGCCTGACATCTGCTCGAGCTGGAAGAATGGACGGTCCCAGCCTGGCGAAGATACTTCAAGTGAATATTCACCCGAGATCGGATCATGAACATCCAGCATTGCGCCCACTTGCTGCGTGACACGCACACAATCCTGAACGCCAATACCACGCCCCTGCTCTTCTTCACCATCTTCATTGATTGCTGGTGCAACGCTCTCATCGACTGGCTTGTCGATGTAAATACGTAATAACGAACATTTACCCTGTGGCAGGAATTCGATCCCCCAAAGGTTTACATTACAGGCTTCAACTGCTGGTGCAATCAAGTCCTGAAGTGCTTGAGTTTTATTTGATAGCTTCATTTACTCTCGTCATCTGGTGCGATTTTATGATCTATTTGACCACTACAAACCAATACAAACTATAGTAGTAGTGAAACATGGAGATTTGACCAAATAATGTCGACACTACACGATAGCCAATAAAAAAGGGCGTAAATCGCCCCAATTAATGCACAATTTAAGATTTTTTCAAATCCCACTGTGCAAAAAGGCCCACCTTGTTGTGAGCCTCTTTTTAGAAACTTGGTAGCGGGAGCTGGATTTGAACCAACGACCTTCGGGTTATGAGCCCGACGAGCTACCAGACTGCTCCATCCCGCAACAACATGCAAATTATATTTCTCAGCTTAATACTGGTTTAAGCTGCCTCTTGAAAGTTTGCGTCTTTAAAAAGGATTGATTGGTAGCGGGAGCTGGATTTGAACCAACGACCTTCGGGTTATGAGCCCGACGAGCTACCAGACTGCTCCATCCCGCATCAACAGAAGTTTTTTCAGCTGCATACACCAACTTAAATTTCTGGATTATAAGTTGGTGCGGAAGGGGGGACTTGAACCCCCACGCCCGAAAGCACTACCACCTCAAGGTAGCGTGTCTACCAATTCCACCACCACCGCAGCTGTGACGCATTCTAGTCGCATCACTGAAAAAAAGAAAGGACTAATTAAAACTATTCGGTCGTTTCTGGTGCAGTTGGTGAACTTTCATTCGATTGCACAGGTGCGGTCGGCGCAGACTGAACAGATCCCAAACTATAGGCATTCGAGGTTTGTTGCTTGGCCAAAATCGCCAAAGTCAGACTGGTCACGAAGAACAGTGCAGTAAAAATCGCAGTTAAACGGGTCATGAAATTACCCGAACCTGAAGCTCCAAATACTGTCGCTGCACCACCGCCACCGAAAGAGGCACCAGCATCTGCACCTTTACCATGCTGAACCAAAATCAAGACAATCATCAAAACAGCTAAGATAATATGTACTACCAGCACAAAAGTTTGCATGCTGAACTCCTAATTATTGTGTATTTGCAAATGCATGAGCAATTTTATGGAACGACTCAGCATTGAGTGATGCACCACCGACCAATGCCCCATTGATATCTGGGCAGGCTGCTAACTCTACTGCATTTTCCGGCTTGACACTACCACCATATAAAATCGCCATACTCTCGCCATAGCCCGTAATCTGGCTTAAACCTTGACGGATTTGTGCATGCATGGCCTGTGCATCTTCAGGAGAAGCTGTTTTACCTGTACCAATCGCCCAGATCGGCTCATAGGCAATCACGATATTTTTCCATTGTTCGGCTTCAACCACAGCAGCAATATCACAAATTTGTTGCAATACGACAGCTTCTGCCTGCCCGGATTCACGTTGTTCCAGGCTTTCACCGACACAATAAATTACCGTCAAACCGGCACTTAAGGCATTCTTGATTTTAGCATTTAAAATATCAGCATTTTCCGTAAATATTTCACGGCGCTCAGAATGACCCACCAGTACATACTGGATTTGGCTGTCTGCGAGTAATTCAGCACTGACTTCACCGGTGTAGGCACCCGTTCCTGAAATACGTGAAACATCTTGTGCTACGGTATAAATCGGACGAACCGCAGATGACAGCTCTGCCTGAATCTGGCTTAAGGCAATGGCAATCGGTGCCACACCTAAATGACATTGATCTTCAGCAATCGGTGCAGTTTCCAACAAATTCTTAATACCACGCACCAAGCTCAATGCCTCTGCCTGCACTGGATTCATTTTCCAGTTACCTATCACCCAAGGGGTAATCGTCGAAACCGACATAATTAACCTATTTCATTTACATATTTTGAATTGGGCACATTCTACACGGAATTGGAAAATTAAAAGAATAGTTTTCTTATCACTCATTCTCAGTTTAGACTATCCAAAATGGTTATTTTTTGTTATCACTTAAAAAAATGAGGACTTCTTCTAACCAGTTCATGCTTTTACTGGAGATGAGGAAGCGAGCAGCACTCTTGGCTATGGTATTTTTACGTAACAAACGTATAATTTTAATATAGCAATTAAAAGAATTTGATGAGTAGGCATTTATAGCATGACAGCATTACAGGGGTCGCCAAGATTTACCGGATTTATTCGTCGTTTGGTCGAGGAAGGCGTCATCTCGGCTGAAGATATGCGCAGTGCGTTGGCGCATGCCAAGCAAGAAAAAATCGATATCGTGGCTGAGTTAATTAACCAGCAACAGCTTTCCCCGACCGTCATTGCTGAAACGATTTCAGTCGAATTTGGCGAACCGCTGTTTGATATCAGTGCCTATGATCCTGCCCAAATTTTGCGGGATGCGATTGATGAAAAGCTGATTACCAAGCATCGCATCCTGCCGATTTTTAAAAATTCCAGTATTTTATATGTTGCGATCAGTAACCCCACCAATATCGAAGCAATTGATGCAGTCCGTTTTTCCACCAAACTCAATATTGAAACGATTATTGTTGAACACAATAAACTTGAAAAACTGATCGAGCAGAATTTTACTGAAGAAAGCACGTTTGAGTTTGATGAAGACTTTGATCTGGATGTTGATGTTGAATCCACCGATCCGAATAAAGAAGATGATGAAAGCAATAAAGGTGATGAAGCACCAATTGTCAAATATATAAATAAGTTACTCATCGATGCGATTCGTATGGGTGCTTCGGATCTACACTTTGAACCTTATGAAAAAATCTATCGGGTACGTTATCGGGTCGATGGGGTATTACGCCAGATTGCAACACCACCACTACAGCTGGCAAATCGTTTGTCTTCACGTCTTAAAGTTATGTCACAAATGGACATTTCAGAAAAACGTGTACCACAAGATGGTCGAATTAAACTAAAATTATCCAAAAACAAAGCCATTGATTTCCGTGTCAACTCTCTCCCTACACTGTTTGGTGAGAAGCTGGTACTGCGTATTCTGGATCCATCCAGTGCGATGCTGGGGATTGATGCATTGGGTTATGAACCGGAACAAAAAGAACTGTTTATGCAGGCACTCGACAAACCACAAGGGATGCTGCTAATTACCGGCCCGACGGGTTCCGGTAAAACCGTTTCACTTTATACCGGTTTGAATATCCTGAATCGTGAAGATACCAATATTTCCACAGCGGAAGATCCGGTCGAGATTAACTTGCAAGGGATTAATCAGGTCAACGTTAATAATAAAGTTGGCCTGACCTTCTCTGCCGCACTGAAGTCCTTCTTACGTCAAGACCCGGATATCGTCATGGTCGGTGAGATCCGGGATCTGGAAACTGCCGAGATTGCGATTAAAGCTGCGCAGACCGGTCATATGGTGATGTCGACGCTGCATACCAATAGTGCGCCTGAGACTTTGACCCGTTTACGCAATATGGGGGTGCCTTCTTTCAATATTGCCACTTCAGTCAACCTGGTCATTGCACAACGGTTGGCACGTCGCCTGTGTTCACAATGTAAAAAACCTGCCGATATTCCGAAACAAAGCTTACTGGAGATGGGTTTTACCGAAACCGACTTGCAGCAACCTGAGTTCCAAATTTATGAACCGGTGGGCTGCAATGAGTGTCGCGAAGGCTATAAAGGTCGTGTCGGTATTTATGAAGTTATGAAAGTAACGCCCGAAATTTCCAGAATTATTATGGAGGACGGTAATGCACTTGAAATTGCCGATGCTTCCGCACGTGCAGGTTTTAACAATTTACGCCGGTCAGGTTTAATCAAGGTGATGCAGGGGGTGACTTCTTTACAGGAAGTCAATCGTGTCACCAGCGAATGATCGGATGCTGATCTAAAATAAGGATAAAGGTATGGCAGCAGTAAAGAAAGGCCAGATGATGCCGATCTTCAGCTATGAAGGAATTGATCGTAAGGGGGCAAAGATCAAGGGGGAATTGCCAGCAAAAAATATGGCTTTGGCCAAGGTCACCCTTCGAAAACAAGGTATCAGCATCAAGACCATTCGGGAAAAGAAAAAAAATATTCTCGAAGGCTTGATGAAGAAAAAAGTCTCAACACTGGATATTACGATTTTTACCCGACAATTGGCGACCATGATGAAAGCCGGGGTACCACTGGTACAAGGCTTTGAGATTGTCGCAGAAGGTCTGGAAAATCCATCCATGCGTGAAGTTGTACTGGGAATTAAAGGTGAAGTCGAGGGGGGTAACACTTTCGCTGGAGCACTGCGTAAATATCCACAGTATTTTGATAATTTATTTTGCTCTTTAGTTGAATCAGGCGAGCAGTCGGGTGCTCTTGAAACCATGCTTGATCGTGTTGCGATTTACAAAGAAAAAAGTGAATTGCTCAAGCAAAAAATCAAAAAGGCCATGAAATATCCAGCTACAGTTGTTGTGGTCGCTCTGATTGTTACCATTATCTTGATGGTCAAAGTGGTCCCGGTTTTCCAGGATTTATTCTCTTCATTTGGCGCCGACCTGCCCGCTTTTACCAAGATGGTGGTCAATATGTCGGACTGGATGCAAAAATATTGGTTCCTGCTGATTATTGCCATTGGAGCCATCATTACCGCTTTTCTTGAAGCCAAAAAACGTAGCAAGAAATTCCGCGATTTTCTGGATAAAGCAGCACTCAAAGCACCGATTTTTGGGGATTTGGTATATAAAGCGATTATTGCACGTTATAGCCGTACCCTTGCCACGACTTTCGCAGCAGGTGTACCTTTGATTGATGCACTGGAATCCACTGCCGGCGCTACCAATAACGTTGTATATGAAGATGCTGTGATGAAAATTCGTGAAGATGTCGCCACAGGTCAACAACTACAGTTTGCCATGCGCGTGACCAACAAATTCCCATCCATGGCAGTCCAAATGGTTGCAATTGGTGAAGAATCCGGTGCATTAGATGCCATGCTGGATAAAGTAGCAACACATTATGAAAACGAAGTTGATAATGCGGTTGACGGCTTAACTTCGATGATGGAACCGCTAATTATGGCCGTTCTCGGTGTGCTCGTTGGTGGTCTGGTGATTGCCATGTACCTTCCAATCTTCCAAATGGGTTCTGTGGTTTAATGCAAGATCTTATTCAATATTTTATTCAAAACCCAACGGCGCTGTATATCGCAGTTGGGCTTTTTAGTTTATGTATCGGCAGCTTTCTGAATGTGGTGATCTACCGCACTCCCAAGATGATGGAACAGGAATGGCGTACCGATTGCCAGATGTTTTTGCATCCGGAACAGCCGGTGATTGATGAAGCGAAATTAAGTTTAAGCAAACCCGCTTCGACTTGCCCTAAATGTCATCAGCCAATCCGCTGGTACCAGAATATTCCAGTTATCAGCTGGCTGGTCCTGCGTGGCAAGTGTGCGAACTGTCAGAATCCTATCAGCATCCGTTATCCTTTGGTTGAAATTCTGACGGCAGTTTGTGCACTACTTGTCGTAGCAGTATTTGGCCCGACAATGCAAATGCTGTTTGGACTGATCCTGACTTATGTGCTGATTGCCCTAACCTTTATTGATTTTGATACCCAGTTATTACCGGACCGTTATACCCTGCCCCTGGCTGCACTAGGTCTAGGCGTAAATAGTTATGCACTCTATACCTCCCCAAGCTCTGCCATCTGGGGCTACATCATTGGCTTTTTATGTTTATGGATAGTGTATTACCTGTTTAAAATCATCACCGGTAAAGAAGGTATGGGCTATGGCGATTTTAAACTGCTTGCGGCTTTGGGCGCCTGGATGGGTCCATTATTATTGCCTTTAATTGTGCTGCTGTCTTCCCTGGTAGGTGCGATTATTGGCATCATTCTGCTAAAAGTTCGCAAGGAAAATCAGCCTTTTGCTTTTGGTCCTTATATTGCTATTGCCGGTTGGATCGCTTTTCTTTGGGGTGAACAAATTATGAAAGTGTATTTAGGTCAGTAAATTGAAATTTGTACTCGGTTTAACCGGTGGAATTGGCAGTGGCAAGTCTGCTGCCAGTCAGTGGTTTGAAGCACAAGGGATCACGGTAGTCGATGCCGATGTGGTAGCGCGTGAAGTGGTCGAAATTGGGCAGCCTGCACTTACCCAGATTCAGCAGGCTTTTGGCGATTGGGTACTGCTTGCCGATGGCTCACTGAATCGTCGTGCCCTGCGTGAATATATCTTCCAGTCTCCTGAAGCACGCAAAACTCTGGAAAGTATTACCCATCCGGCAATTCGTACTTCCATTATCCAGCAACTACATGCTGCGCAAAGTCCCTATGCCATTCTGGTTTCACCACTACTATTTGAGACCAATCAGCACGAACTCACTCAGCATACCTTACTGATTGACGCCACCATCGAACTGCAAATTGAGCGGGCCTCACAACGTGACGGCCAGAATATCGAACAAATTCGCAATATCATTGCTGCCCAAATGTCCCGCGAACAAAAGCAGACCATGGCCGATGATATTGTCCTAAATGATGGTCATCTGGATCATCTCTATGCTCATCTCAGACTATTACATCAAAAATATTTAAACATGGCAGCCAGCTGAAGCATAAAAAAAACAGTCTGATTAAGACTGTTTTTTTTGTTCTGCCAATTTTCGGCTTAGACTGTCCTGATGCTGTAACCAGCGCCATGGCTGTAAGGCCCCAACTGCCATACCCATCAGGCCACACACCATGGCCAGACTTAAAGTTTCATTTAATAAAGGTACAGCCAGAATTGCCGCAATAAAAGGTGCAAGATTGGTAATACTGCCTGCCTTAAATGCACCAAGACGCTTGATGGCTTCTACATAACTTAAAGTAGCAATAATCACCACAAATATGCCGTGAAAAATGGTCTGAAACAGTAAATGCTCGGGTTCAGGCACACTCAGGTTTTTCGGTAAAAATAGCAGATAAATCGGCACATAAACCACTGCCGACCAGATCGCGACACCACACATTGCCTGCCATGCAGTTAGCTGATATTTACGCAATAAAACGGTAAAAATCGCCCAAAGTATAGCACTAATAAAAAACAGTCCGTCTCCTGCTCCAAAGGCCACACCAGTTTCCCTATACATCAGCATACTCATGAGACATAGTACTACGATCATAATGATCAGGCTGGCCCAGGTATGTTTATCAAAAGCCTGCCCCATCAGAAAAAAAGCCATAATCGCGGTACAGATTGGAATACAGCCATTCAAGAAAATTGCAGCATGGGCGGTAGGTGCGTAGTGAAAAGCGCTATAGGCAAACAGGCAGTAAATCACCCCACCAATCATCGCTAAAATAAAAGGCTCTTTTTTCAGTAAAAAAGCGGCCTCTTTACGATAGAGCAAGATGGGCATCAGAATCAGGAAGGCCAGAGAAAAACGCAAGGCCACAATATCCCAGGCACTGATCTGCCAAAGTGCATTCAGGCGGGCCGTTAAGGTAAAACCGCCCCAGATGCACATGGTAACAACTAAAAAAACATAGCCTTGGGTACGGTCTGACAATGCCATCATCAATTAAAGGTTACGCTGACGGCAGGCTTCATACAGTGCCATACCTGTAGCCACACTGACATTCAGACTTTGCAGATTACCTGCCATCGGGATATACACGGTCTGATCACATTGGCTTTGCGTAATTGGACGCAGACCAGTATCTTCCGCACCCATCACCACACAGACGCCGGTACCGGTGAAATCAAAATTCTGGATCGGCAGCGCTTTTTCATCCAGCATGGTACCGACAACACGAATATTGAACTCTTCTTTAATTTGACCCAAAGTACGCGCCAGATTGGTGACCTGAATGAATTTGACTTTGTCCGCACCACCAGCAGCCACTTTACGTGCTGTCGGAGTTAGGGTGGCTGAACGATCACGTGGCGCAATCACTGCCTCAACGCCCATTGCAGCGGCCGTACGGATACAGGCACCGAGATTATGCGGATCGGTAATATGATCAAGAGCCAATAACAACGCTTGAGGATTTGCGCTCAACAGTGATTCAAGATCTTTTTCATTCAGTGTCGGATGTGCACGTACCGCAGCGACCACGCCTTGGTGAAACGGCTGGCCGGCCAATTTTTCCAGTTTGTCACGGCTGGCTTGCTGCACACTGATTCCAAACGGTTCAGCCAGTTCCAGTACACGCTTTAAACGCTGATCATCGCGTCCTTTGAGAGTGAATAATGTCAAGACACGTTCAGGCTCAAGCTCTAACAATGACTCCACTGAATGTACGCCATAAAAATATTCAGGTTTTGCCATGAACGACCTCTAGATTAGTTATATACAAAAGAAAAATCCCGTAAAGCTGACTTCACAGGATTTCTGTAGCTGATTAGTTTAACCGATTCGCACTGAAATTTCTTGCCCGGTTTACACTGATCTTGAATCTGGACTTAACCTTCAAAATGGCAGACATAGTCCAGCACATCATCGGTTTCGATTTTAAAACGGCTATTGCCCGGTACATAGAAAGACTGACCGGCACGGAACAGCTCACTTTCTTCGCTATCGCCAATCTGAACACGGCATTCACCTGAAACAATTTCCATGCGCTCAGGAACATGTGTTTCAAAGGTCAAGGCATTTTCTGATGGCAGAATGACACCCAACGTTTTCTTGGTCCCGTCTTCAAATTGTACAATGTGACTAATACACAACCCGCCGAAATATACATTAGATTTTTTAAGTACCGATACATGATCAAACTGAGCTGACATGCGATTTCTCCAGATAAAGCATTTTGTAATATTTTGATTGCTGTAGTTTAAATGTGCACTCTCAACTAATCAATCGAAGTTTGTCGGCGTCGATCAAATATTCTGTATCACCTGAACCCCTTCTATTTACAGCATGTTTTGGCCTGTATTTTGCTGATAGATAAGCTTAAGTTTCAATTTGCACGTGCTCTTGTGAAACAGGCTCAATTGAGTCATTAATTTAAAGATTAGGGATGTCAAAAATATGAAAATCAGCAGTGAATCAACATACTTCTGAGTCAGCTTCTTGCGAAAATACAGTGAAATAAGCATATATAAATCGCTAAAATTTAAGATAGAATGAAATTGATTCGTCCTGATTTATAATAATCACAGCCATGTTGTGACACCAATCCAACATCAGGCTATTTCAATCAAACTTTTCGCAGCCCGGATGCGTTTATGCTGACACATTTAACTCTGATCAATTTTGCTTTAGCTGAACACCTTGCTATTGATATTGATAAAGGTTTTAACGTTTTAACCGGTGAAACCGGTGCAGGTAAATCCCTCTTACTGGATGCATTGTCTGCCTGTCTGGGTGAGCGAACCGATACCAATTATGTGCGTTATGGCTCAGAAAAAGCCGATGTCACTGCCAGTTTCAGCTATCAGGAACACAGTCCTGAAGCCGCCTGGTTAAAAGAACATGAACTGGATGACGAGTCAGGTGAAATTCATTTACGCCGGGTGATCTTTGCGACTGGCCGCAGCAAGGCCTGGATCAATGGACGCCCGAGCAGCCTGTCTGAACTGAAAGAAATTGGGCGTTTACTGGTACAACTCTATAGCCAGCATAGTCAGCAACAATTATTAGAACCGCCTTATCCGAAACACTGGCTGGACCGTTATTATCATTTTTATGCACCGGCCCAAGCCGTACGTGATGCGTATAGCACTTGGCAAAAAAATATCCGCCAGCATCAAGCAGCTTTAGACGCACAAGCGACACGCAAGCAGCGTCTGGAAACCCTGGAACTACAACTCGAAGAACTGGAAGAAATTGTTCAGACGGATTATCCGGAAATTGAGCAGGAATTTGATCGGCTCTCGCATCATGAAGCCATTATGCAGGACTGTGTCTATAGCCTGAATGTGCTGGATGAAGCTGAACAGAATATCACTCAGGAACTGGCATCAATTATGCGTCGGGTTGAGTCGCATGCCGGACGCAGTGAGCAGCTCTCCGGGATTTATACTTCCCTGCTGAATGCACAAAGCGAACTTGAAGATGCAGCAGCGAATTTACGCCAGTTCATGGATCGGCAGAGTTTTGATCCAGAACGCATGGAAGTGCTGAATTCAACTTTGGAAATCTTCCATCGTCTGGCACGTAAGTATCGGACCCAGCCAGAGTTGCTCAAAGAAGAATATGAAGCCTGGCAAAGTGAATTGGAACAGTTACATCAACTGGAAGATCCGGAAACACTGGCTGAGCAGGTAGCAGTGTCTTATCAGGAGTTTCTGGATAAGGCCCAACATCTGGATCAGATTCGCCGTGAAGCCGCAGCACCGTTGGCCAAGCAGCTCACTGAGCAGGTTAAACAACTGGCACTGCCTGAAGCGCATTTTGAGTTTAAGTTTGAGCCTTTGGAACAGCCATCTAGTGAAGGTCTCAGCTTTATTCAATTGCTGTTTACTGCCAATAAAGGCATTCCGGCACAGCCTTTGGCCCGGGTTGCTTCAGGCGGTGAGCTCTCGCGTATTGCGCTGGTGATGCAGGTCATGAATGCAGAAAAAACCGAAGCCGAAGTATTGGTTTTTGATGAAATTGATGTCGGGATCAGTGGTGGTACGGCAGAAATTGTCGGACGTTTACTGGCCGATCTGGCCCAGCATGTACAGATTCTGTGTATTACTCATCAGGCACAAGTAGCCGCACAATCTGATCAGCATCTACTGGTGAAAAAACAGCAGACTGATCCTGCTAGCAGTACGATTATCAATCTTGAAGAAAACGAAATTATTCAGGAGCTTGCAAGAATGACAGGCGGTGTGGAGATTAGTGAAACCACCTTGCAACATGCCCGCCAGTTACGTCAGCTGAAATTTCAGCAGGCTTGAAGATTTACAATCTGGACAAATAAAATTTGGTGAATCCAAAAAGCTCTAGTAACGTAGCTATTAGGATCATAGGATTTCTCTGCGAAGAAATTAATTTTAAGGAGAACTGCTCAGGTGACCAAACAGTTTCTGACACATCGTTGTCTGATTGCACCGCCGCATGCGAATGATGATTTTTTTGCCCAGACGGTCATTTATCTCGCTCGTCATGATGAAGATGGTGCCCAAGGCATCATTATCAATCGACCTGCCGGCATTCAAATTAAAGAATTGCTGAATGATCTGGATATTGAAGCAGATAATGTCAATCCGCATGAGGTATTGCAAGGTGGCCCTTTGCGCCCTGAAGCCGGCTTTGTCTTGCATACCGGTCAGCCGACCTGGCATTCCTCCATCGCCGTGGGTGAAAATGTCTGCATTACTACCTCCAAAGATATTCTGGATGCCATTGCACATAATGAAGGTGTCGGTCGCTATCAGATTGCCCTCGGTTATGCCAGTTGGGGCAAACACCAGCTGGAACAGGAAATTGCCCGTGGTGACTGGCTGATTTGTGATTCCGATATGGATCTGATTTTTAACTTACCTTATAACGACCGTTGGGATGCTGCCTATAAAAAAATGGGCGTAGACCGCAACTGGTTATCTTCCGAGATTGGACATGCCTGATGTAAACGCGCCACAAACCATTATGGCGTTTGATTTTGGTACACAAAAAATGGGAATGTCGGTTGGACAATCCCTGATTGCAAGTGCCAATCCCCTGCCCTTATTTCCCATGAAAGATGGTATCCCCAACTGGGATGAGCTGCTCAAAATCGTGAAAAGCCATCAACCGAATTTATTTCTGGTCGGTTTGCCATTGAATATGGATGATAGTGAATCCGAGCTGTCGACACGGGCGCGAAAATTTGCCCGCCGTTTACGTCATCAGACCAATATTGAAACCTGGATGGTAGATGAACGTTTGACTACCCGTGAAGCACGCGATGAACTGGATCATTATCAGGCTCAAGGTCGCGGCAAAAAACTCTCTGCCGACAGTATTGCGGCTACCTTGTTGATTGAAAGCTGGTATCGCCATCCTGCTGGAATCACGCCTTAATCTGTTTTGAAAATTTTTTAAATCAGCATCCGTCAGGGTGCTTTTTTATGCTCCAAAATGCTTCTTAAGGATAAAAATAACGAAAAGTCAGGTTAATTCTTGGTGTTAAAACTTTGCTGGTTTTGCTGATACTGTGCTTCCAGTGTTGCTGTGTCGCACCTCGCATCACAATCAGTTGTCCACTGTGTAACAGTACACCGACTTTATCGCTCCGAATTTTATGCTTAAAGCTCATTTTGCGGGTGGCTCCCAGACTCAGAGAAGCAATGACATTTTCCCGAGAAGTACCTGTATATAACGCCGGCTCATCATCACTATGCCAGCCCAAGCCTTGGGAACCATCTTCATACAAATTGGCCAGACAGGAATTAAAGGGATGACCGACCAGAATTTCAATATGCTGCTTTAAACGGAATAATCCGGGTGTCCATACCTGAGCTTGTTTGAGCGTACCAGAATAACGATACTGATAATGTTCATCGCCATACCAGACCACCTGGCGACCGGTGACATGGTGCTTGCCAAATAAATGCACTTCATCATATTGCCAGGCCAGCTGACTGAGAAAATGCTGTAGATACTGCTGGCTTTGTTCCTCATCCAAAATCAAGCCATAATCCTCCACTACCCCATCAAAAGGTAATACATTGGCTTGCGGCTGGGGTGCAAATAAATCGAGCGTCATATCAATCAGATTCAGTATCCACATGAAAATACTGACATTCGACCTAAAGGATTACAACTGCTCTTCACAAATGACTACAACATTTATGCTTGTGGCTGGCATGATTCCTGCCTAGACTGAATTCAACTTTCACAATAAAAATAATCCTTTTATGAACTTATGGCAGCTGTTTCAGAAACTTCGTCCCTTTGTTCAGCCTTACCGGTTGCTGGTGATTGCCACGCTGATTCTGACCCTGATTGGCTCATTCACCGCACAGGTCAATGCCATTACCTTGCAATATGCGGTCGACAGCATCAATTCGCTACTCGAAGCCGGTCAAGGATTGGAGCAAGGCTGGCATATTCTGATCACGATTTCGGCAATTTTGCTCGGCAAAGAAATTATTAATGCCTTTGTCCAGTTCGGGCAGAAGTTCTATGGAGAGAAACTGCGAATTTTTGTCTCTCAGGATCTGGCCCAAGGGATTATTGAAAAGTTTTTAAAATATCGTTTGGAATTTTTTAATCAGGAAAATAATCAGGCCGGTAAATTACAGACCCGGATTGATCGTGGCATTGGCTCACTGACCCGTCTGGTTCAGATCTTCTTTATTGATATTTTACCGTTATTTACCAGTGCGATTGTGGCTTTGGGGCTAATGTACTATGCCAATGTCTATGTCGGTCTGGTCGCGACTGCCATTGTTCCGATCTATTTCTGGCTGACCTATAAGCAGGCGCAAAAGCTGGGCGGCTGGCGCCGTAGCCTTCGAGATGGCCGGGAGAAAAAGAGTCAAGGCATTCTCAGCATCATCAACTCGATTACTGTGATCAAATCCTTTAACCGCGAATCGATTGAATCGGAAAAGCAGCTCGGTTTACAGCGTGAACTGACCGACAATCAGATGAAAACCCGCCAGACCAGTTTCCTGTTTGATGGCCTGAAAACTTTTCTGGAACAGATCGGGATTGTACTAATCATTATTCTAACCTCCTACTTTGTGCTGGATGGCCAGATGAGTATTGGCATGATCATGTTTCATGTGCTGCTATTTAATAATGTCTCTGCCCCAATCCGATCCCTGCACCGGATTTATGATGAAGTAAATGACGCCATGATCTATTCAGAAAGCTTTTTCAAGATTCTGGAAGCAGATGATGAAATTGAACAAAGCGGTCAGCAGAAACCGATTGTCCAAGGAAAATTTGAACTGAGTGGCGTGAATTTTTATTATCCAAACGGCCACCATGCCCTGAAAGATATTGATATGGAAATTCGTCCCAATAAAATTACCGCCTTGGTGGGCTTATCGGGTGCCGGAAAATCCACCCTGATCAGTTTGCTGGATAAATTTTATGAACCACAGCAAGGCCAGATCAAACTGGATGGCATTGACCTGAAAGATTATGACACCCAATATCTACGCGATCATATTGGTCTGGTCTTACAAAAAAACCATATTTTTCAGGGCACCATCTTTGACAATATCCGTTACGGCAAAACTACTGCCTCAATGGAAGATGTAATTGAGGCGGCAGAAAAAGCCTCGATTCATGAGCAGATTTTACAGTTACCGGATGGCTATGACAGCGATGCCTTGATGCTGTCTGGCGGCCAGCAGCAACGGATTGCCTTGGCACGGATGTTCCTGAAAAATCCACCGATCATTTTTCTGGATGAACCGACGGCGAGTCTGGATGCAATTGCCACGGAACAGATCAAACAAAGTCTAGACCAGATCAAGCAAGGCCGTACCGTGATCATCATTTCGCATAGCCTGTCGCAGATTATTGATGCGGATTATACCTATGTAATGAAAGAAGGAACGATTGCCGAACATGGTGAACACGACCAGCTTTATCATCAGCAAGGCGTATATAAGGAAATCTTTGATGCGATGGCCAAAAGCCTGAATATTGAAAAAATTGCCAAAACTTTTGAAGATGATGCTGAGGAAGAAACTCATAGTTAATATGGATTAATTATCTTTCTCTGAATCAAAAATTTGCTACACAAGAAAAGCGGTCTTTTAAGACCGCTCAATATTAAGATTCATCTTCCAGATTTAAAACTGCACAATCCATTCACCCCTGATATAACGATAATCATAATCCGGCCCATAGAAGGAAGCACTGCGATTATATCCGGCATTCATACGTAGAAACTGCGAGCCGCGAACAGGACTTTGCAAGTTCAGTTCAAATAACCGGGTGGTCTGACTTGAATCCTGATTAATTTTTTCACGTCCAAAACCAGCAGTTAAACCAGCTGACCAGCCGGAAAAACGCTGACGCCAACCTAAGGCCAGCATCGATTCTTGATAATCCTGAGGGTTAAAATATTCCCTGCCTACATCTTCTTCACTACTTTGGTAGGTGCGATATCGGGCCTGAAGCGTCAATCCCAAGTCCAGAGAAGGCTGATAGATCAGTCTGATACGACCATGATCACGGCGATTATCGTCTGAAAAAAATTGCGATCCTGCAACACCCACCACTGTGACATGCTCACCTAAACCCTGATCCAAGGCAGCACCAATAAAGGTAAAATTCGTTCCCTGCTCCAAAGCAGGCTGAGTTTCAACCCAATCCCGATTGGCAAAAACTTCTAATGCTGTTTTTTCTGCAAGTGGCGTACGATAACTACCATCAAAGGTGAATAATGTATGATCTCCTTGATCAACTATACCTGCCTCCAAAGCCCAGCCATTCGCTGTAGCAGAATCAATATTACGTCCAATCAATGAAATCTTTTGACCATCTCGACTCCAGTCATCAGCTTTATACTGATAAGCACTGCCACGTATACCTAGATAATCATCAGCATGTTCATATTGAGGCAAAAATTCCGCTGATAATTTACGGGTTTGAAAGCCTTCACTATCATCACTAAAGAAAAACTCTGTTCCAAGCGCACGTTCACTTTGGGCCAGGTTTTCTTCTAATCCCTTGGCCAGGCTGCTTGCATTCATACCTATAAGCAAAGGAACAACCGCATAGATCCCAATTTTGTTATTTTTCATTTTGTTCCCCATGTTTTTCGTGTTCTCAGTACTTCATCCAAATATCCTAAAATACTGGCAGGTTGCAATAAGAAACTATAGGCAAGAACATACAAGAAAAAACCACTGAAGTTTTTCCGTACCCTGAGCTCCAGATCATCAAACATTCTGCGTTCAATTGAATAATTTAATAGCCCCAGTAAGAATGCCATAGGTAATAAAGCTAGGGTCATAATACCCGCGATCCAGTAGTGTCCAAAACATGCCAGAATGAGTCCAGGTATAAAGCCAAAGGTAAAGGCAATATCCAACCAAGGGAAAAGCAGATTCCAGTAAATAAAAAACGTAGACAGTCTTGGCTTAATTAGAATAGTGGGATGTTGAATAAATGCCTCAATCATGCCACGTGCCCAACGCTGACGCTGTTTGATAAAAACCTTAAGTGTGGTCGGTGCATTGGTAAATAGACAGGCATCCTCACAATGTCCAACACGATAGCCTGCATTCAATAATGCCCATGTAAGTACGATGTCTTCGCCCACACATTCAGGCCATCCACCCACTTCAATCAGGGCGTTTCGATCATAAATAGAGAAAGCACCTTGGGCCACTAAGGTTCCCTGATATAGGGACTGCATACGCTTGGTCGCGGAAATACCGAGAAAATAGTCCCATTCCTGAGTTTTGGTTAACATGTTTTCACGAGAATTGCGTACCAGAATTTTACCCGCAACTGCACGTGTATTGGGTGGATCCGCTACATAGCGTTCCACAATATTGATTAAGGCAACACGATGTAAATAAGAATCTGCATCGACGGTAATCACCAGATCATGTTCCGCAAGCTTTAAGCCTTCATTTAAGGCGTGTGCTTTACCTGCATTTTGCTTTAAATCCAGCAAGGTCAGCCAGGGAAATCTCGATTCCGCTTTTCGGACAATATCAGCAGTGTCATCTTGAGAACCATCATTAATAACAATAACTTGCAATTTTCCAGGATATTTTTGCACACTAATACTGACTAAAGTATCTTCTATGGAAACAGCTTCATTATAGGCGGCGATCAATATAGTCAGGCCAGGATAAGTAGCTAATGCTTGCCTTTTCGGTCTTCTATCTATCATCAGGCTTAAAGCCGCAAACGAATTCATAAATCCTGGAATAATGGCAATACCATAAATCAGAAACACAGCCATAAAATAGCCAATATATGTGCTGAGCTCATGCAGCCAGTCTTGAGCGATCCAAATCGAGAATACGGTCCAAGAACAGGCTCCCATAAAAGCTAAAACAAACTTGAACTGCACAGAAAAGTAAATTTGAGAAACTTCTTTCTTACTTTCATCAATAATCATAAATGTTCTCTTACATATGATATTTCACAAAACTTGTGCAGGTTTATCTTGTGTAAAATGGGATAGCTAAAAACAGTTGATGATCACTTTAGATACACATCGCCACATGTATCCAGCTCATAATTTCTCTGGAGAAAAACTCCATTTTGTCTAAAAAACTTGCATATTTTATAATTATATATACGTTTTGTATATTTTTTGACAACCAAATCACATTTTTTGTAAATTTCATCGATAAAAATTTTGATTATTTTAAAACCTGTTTTGCTTCCGATTTGAGAAAAAACATTTAATTAAAGCTGAAAAAAAGCCTGCAAATTGCAGGCTTTTTATTTTAATTTTTTAAGATTTAACGCTGAACTTTCTGTTCAATTTCTTCAACGCTGGTATGACGCACATCAAAACCTTTGACCATATAGATCACCTGTTCCGAAATATTCCGGGCATGATCGCCAATTCTTTCTAGCGAACGCAGCACCCATAATACATTGATGACACGACTGATATGCCGCGGATCTTCAATCATATAAGTCATAAGCGTACGTGTGGCTGATTGATACTCACGGTCAATATCCGCATCTGCCAACATGACCTTCAAAGCTTGATCTACATCCAGACGCGCAAAAGCATCCAGTGCGTCATGAATCATCACCCGCACCTGGTTGCCAATATGCCGGGTTTCCATATAACCGCGCGGTGAGCCGCCCTCTTCACATAAGCTTTGTGCAATTCGGCCTATTTTCGAGGCTTCATCACCAATCCGTTCCAGATCGGTATTGGCCTTGGACATGGCAAGCACCATACGTAAATCAATCGCAGCAGGATGACGACGCGCCAGAATCAGGGTCAGCGCTTCATCAATATCTCGTTCCATCTGATTGACGACATTGTCTTGAAACTGCACATCTACTGCCATTGAGACATCTGTGTCCAATAAAGCATGAATGGCATTCGCTACCTGCTGTTCTACCAGTCCGCCCATCGTCATGAATTTGGTATTTACGTCCTGCAATTCTTCATTAAATTGCGAAGAAATGTGATGACTTAATACAGGATTATTTGGACACAAGGAAAGCTACTCCTGAACGATAGAAGACAATGATCAATAATAAATCATATTAAAGCATATCTATGATGAAAGTTTGATGACAATAGTAGCCTCATAGAGACTGAGGGGAATCATATTCAATTAGCCAGGCATTCAGCTCTGCCAATTCCTTTTCGGTTAACTGCCCGACTGAAGCCTGCAATTGCAACACATGCAACAGATAATCGTATTTGGCATTTAAGTAATCGGTCTTGGCAGAAAAGGCATTACGCTGTGCCAGCAATACATCAACCATGGTTTTTAAGCCTTCCTGATATTGGGCTCTGGACGCTTGTGAGACAATTTCCGAAGAGTCCATCGCGGCTTTACGTGCATTCAGTTTGGCCTGATCGGTTTCTACCTGCATAAAGGACTGTTTCACATCGGTATTGGCTTTACGGATGGCTGCATCCAGTTGCGCTTCACTTTTTTGCACATTGACACCGGCCTGACGGATACTTTTTTGTGTGCGTCCACCGCTAAATACATTCCAGTTCACTTCCACCCCAATCTGGTCGAAATCTCCATTGCTGGACATGATCGTAGCCGGACTTTGCTTTAAATAGCCATAGGTTCCGACCGCTTCGACCTGCGGATAGAGCGCAGCCTGTTCGACCCGTTTGGCATCTTCAGAATAGCGCTTTTGCAGACGCGCTTGCAGAATATTCAGATTTTGGCTTTGTGCTAATTCGGTCCAGGACTGCATATCACTTGGAACCGGTTTCTGGAACTGGAAATCGTTGCGTAATACCGCCAGATTTTCCTGATAAGAGCCGATTAACTGTGC
The DNA here is from genome assembly GCF_056857555.1 of Acinetobacter sp. L-24. The sequence continues at coordinate 217,508 of NZ_JBSXNI010000040.1, forward strand.
CAGCTGTTCTTGGGCCAGTACCAGCTGAACTTGAGTCGAAATCCGGTTGGCTTGGGCACTTTGATACTGGGCATTGGCTTCACTGACCTCACTACGCGCCACCAAACCTTCTTTCAGCTTAGCATTCATCATGCGTAACTGTTCAGACAGCGCCTGCTCTTCCTGTAAATAAGCCGTAGTCAAAGACTGCTGCCGCAAGACATTAAAATAGGCTTCGGCCACCTGTAAAATATGCTGCTGTTTTTGCAGACGCAGATTGACTTCACTGAGTTCGACCGAGGTCTTGACCTGCTTATAACCTTGCCAGGCATCCCAGCGAAATAAAGGTTGGCGTGCGGTTAAGGCCACCTGACGGCTGGTTGTACTGGAACTTTGCAACTCACCAAATTCAGCAGGCAAACCTTCAGACTCTGAGTTGTTGACGGACTGGTTTTTACGGGTCACATTTCCAGATAAAGTCACGGTCGGCAGCAAATTTCCGCTGGCAATCCCCAGATTGAGCTGATCAGATTGGTACTGCAACACATTCGCCTGCCAATTTGGATCATTTTGCTGGGCGCGTGCATACGCTTCTTGTAAATCCAGGGCAAAAATCGCCGGACTAATTAATAGCAATAAACCGGCCATGACACTGAGTTTTAATTTCATTTTATAGTGTTAACCCCTAACAGCCATTCAGATCAAAAAATTCTGGCGCTTTAAGCTCAGCCATACTAAAGAGATCTCTTGAATTTTTACGTATGATTTTTATTAACTTTTTAATATAACTATCGCGTTTTATTCACGATTAATTCAATTTTCAAGATCTCTGTCTGTAATGTAACAAAGCAATTCACAATACTAAACATAGTATTTTAATTTGATCTATACAATATACCTCCCAGTAAGGCCGTTATTTTCTGAATTCACCTATACAGAGTCCTGAAGCACAGTGTTAATGCCATTCCCGTCGATATTCAAAGCCTGTTTCATTGCCGGCAGTTTGCTGTTTCTGGGAGGCTGTCAGCAGCCCTCAGAATCACAGCTCCAGATTGAACAGCCTGAAGCGAGTCAAGCCCAAAGTCCAGTCAATGACTTCAGCCTCATGTGCCAGAATATTGAAAAAAACATGTCCCAGATTAATGACCAGCGTACGACTTTTGCGCTGGAACAGATTAATCAGGATCTTAAAGTATGCCTGCCCTTAATGGAACTGGCAGAGCAGAAAAATCTGATGTTGCGCTCTACCGAAATGTATCAGCGCTTTTTGGCTGTGGACCGTACCGAATTTCAGCAACGTGCCTTTGAGCAGTATGCACTGGAAATGGCCCAGCATCCGACCATTCAGCATGCGCATTTTCAACAGCTCACCTCACGTGACCAGTATCTGTTAAAACACAAGGGGCAGGCTTATGTAGAACTGCTGGATCTGGGTGATGGCACTTTACATTATCGCCGCAGCCCGGAATATCTGGTGCGTATTTTTGCCCCTTATTTACCAGCCGCTGAAAAAGCCTTTATTGAAAATCTGGCGGAACAGAATATGGAGCCGGTGCTGACGGAAAAACGCCTGCAGATTGAAGCCGCTGATATTGCAGCCCGCAGTCTGCTTTGGGAAGACTATCTCAAGACTTATCCGAATAGTAGTTATAAACGCGATGCCGAATATCTGCTGAAGCAATACACCTATTTCCTGTTTAGAGGTACCGAGCAATCGCCGGTGTCTGAAGATTATCACGATCGTTATGCCGTGGATACCAGTCATCTGGAAACCATTATCGGGCTGTCGAGTGGCCAGAAATCAACGCTGTCCACACAGGCACGCCTGTTTCTGGAATTTCTGGACATGACTCCGGAACAGCGCCAGCAAACCTTGCCTGCCGATTATAGAAACCGTTCGGAAGCAGAACAGATTCTGTACTATGCCCAGATCAGTCCGCCCTCACAAAAATACGATAAGGACTGCTTTACCGATGCCATCTGTATCTAGTTGGGATCAGTTTCACCTTCAATCAGTAGGACCATGTCTAAATCAATCCTCGCTTAAAGTTGAGCGATTTAGACCTGTTTATTCTGCCTAAACTGAGCTAAGCTTTAGCCTCGCTTGACGGAGCGCGAGTAATGCCTCGCTGAGATCATGTGATTCCTTTTATCATTATCAGGAATTGAGCATGAGTACCGTTGAACCTGATCAGGTTAATACCTGCGTAGGAATCAAGCCAGCTAAAAACCCAGCCCTTGCTTTATCTGTTCAGGATAAATCTGCCTACGTTTTTGGTCGTGCTTGATTCGTTGATGTCATTCATAAGGATCATAGCCATGAACCAGTTAACGAATCTTTCTTCTGAAACTTCTCTCTCCACTCATGAACAGGAAGCACGCGATTTAACGCGAATTCTGCCTGCCTCACGTAAAGTCTATCTGCCAGGCTCGCGTCCTGATATTCAGGTGCCGATGCGGGAAATTTCCTTAAGTGAAACCCCGACAGGCTTAGGCGGTGAATACAATCCGCCCTTGATGGTTTATGACACCTCTGGTGTGTATACCGATCCCAATGTGACGATTGACCTGAATAAAGGCCTGCCGAATGTTCGTGACAGCTGGATTGAACAGCGCAACGATAGCGAAATTCTGGATCAGCTCAGTTCTGAATTTGGCCGCCAGCGTTTACGCGATATCCGTACCGCCGCAATCCGTTTCGCCCATATCCAGAAACCTCGCAAAGCCAAATGCGGCCGCAACATCACCCAGATGCATTATGCCAAGCAAGGCATCATCACTCCGGAAATGGAATACATCGCCATTCGTGAAAATCTGCGTCAACTCGATGGTGTCGATATGCGCCAGCATCCGGGCCAGAATTTTGGTGCAAAAAACCTGACTGAAATTACGCCAGAATTTGTGCGTCAGGAAGTCGCCGCCGGCCGCGCGATTATTCCGGCCAATATCAATCATCCGGAACTGGAACCGATGATCATCGGGCGTAATTTTCTGGTCAAAATCAATGCCAATATTGGTAATTCTGCACTCGGTTCAAGTATCGAAGAAGAAGTCTCGAAAATGACCTGGGCGACACGTTGGGGCGCAGATACGATTATGGACCTCTCGACCGGCCAGAATATTCATGAAACCCGTGAATGGATTATCCGCAACTCTCCTGTACCAATTGGAACCGTACCGATCTATCAGGCACTGGAAAAAGTCAATGGTGTGGCCGAAGACCTGACCTGGGAGATCTTTAAAGACACCCTGATTGAACAGGCTGAACAAGGTGTGGACTATTTCACCATTCATGCCGGCGTGCTTTTAAGATATGTACCGCTGACTGCCAACCGTTTGACCGGTATCGTATCGCGTGGCGGTTCGATCATGGCGCAGTGGTGTCTGGCACATCATCAGGAAAACTTCCTGTATACCCATTTCGATGAAATCTGCGAAATCATGAAAGCTTATGACGTATCGTTTAGTCTCGGCGATGGCCTACGTCCGGGCTGTGTGCAGGATGCCAATGACGAAGCGCAATTTGCCGAACTTCGAACTTTGGGCGAACTGACCCACCGTGCCTGGGAGCATGATGTTCAGGTGATGATTGAAGGCCCGGGCCATGTCCCGATGCATATGATCAAGGAAAATATGGATCTGCAACTGGAAGTCTGTAAAGAAGCACCCTTTTATACCTTGGGGCCACTCACCACCGATATCGCACCGGGTTATGACCATATTACTTCGGCAATAGGAGCCGCGATGATTGGCTGGTACGGCACCGCAATGCTGTGTTATGTGACGCCGAAAGAGCATCTCGGTTTACCCAATAAAAAGGATGTCAAAGACGGCATTATTACCTACAAGATTGCCGCACATGCAGCCGATCTGGCCAAAGGTCATCCGGGTGCGCAAGCCCGGGATAATGCCCTGTCCAAGGCGCGTTTTGAGTTCCGCTGGGAAGACCAGTTTAACTTGAGTCTGGATCCGGACACGGCGCGCAGCATGCATGATGAAACCATGCCGAAAGCCGCGCATAAATCCGCGCACTTTTGTTCCATGTGCGGACCAAAGTTCTGTTCAATGAAGATTAGCCAGAATGTTCGTGATTATGCCAGTCAACAGGCTAATCCTGATCAGTCAGCAAGCTCTCAGGCCGAAATTGAAGCGGGTATGGATCAGATGAAAGCCAGCTTCCACAAATCTGGTCAAAATTTATACCACAAACTATAAAACTGTAAAAAAAACAGTTGTCTTCAAAAAAAACTCAGATAGGATGAAAATAAATCAATTCATTCTATCTGAGCATATGAATATTATTAAACAGGCCTCTTATAATAAAAAAGACTTTAGCGTAGAGGCACGTGAGTTCTTGTACCGGGGATTTATTCAGGTAGAACAAGTCAGCCTGAAACACCGTTTATTTAATCAGGAAAGCTCAACCCCTGTTTTGCAACGTGAGCTGATTCACCGGCCAGAAGCAGCGGGTGTGCTGATGTACAACCATCAACAGCAGAAATTCGGCCTGATTGAACAGTTCCGGATTGGTGGACTGGATGATATCGACTCTCCTTGGCAACTCGAAGTAATTGCTGGCGTTCTGGATGGCGATGAAGCGCCTGAAACATGCATCCGTCGCGAAGCACTCGAAGAATCAGGCTGTACCCTGGATGAGCTGCAGCACATTTTCAGCTTCTATCCGTCCGCCGGGGCATGTTCCGAATTATTTCATTTATATGTGGCGCAGACCGAATTGCCTGAACAGGGCGGTATTTTTGGCATGCCGGATGAAGGTGAAAATATCCAGCTGCATATTCTGGATTATGCTGATATTCCGTCCTTGCTCACGAATGGTCGCTTAAGAAATGCACCTGTCATTATGGCCTTGCAATGGTTGCAACAACATATTCATACTGCAGGAATATGTCTAAGGGGAAAGACATGAGTTTTCAGCAGTCAAGCACAAGCACACAGCCGGATTGGACCATTATCCAGATTTCTGATACCCATTTGATGAACCGGGAAGAGCTGGAATTTGCCCGGATGAATCCCGAGCAGAGTTTTCATGAGGTGATGCAGCAGATCCAACAGCGCTTTCCCCAAATGGATGCACTGATTCATACTGGTGATCTGGCGCAGGTGCCGGTCGAACAGACTTATCAGCGATATTTGGAATATATTCAGTCTTTAAACGTGCCGCATTATCAGATTCCAGGTAACCATGATGACATTCGGGTGTTCCCTTTTCACCAGAACGTGAATCAGGTGCATGCCATTCATTTTGGCACCTGGACCATAATCCTGTTAAATAGTGCGGTTCAAGGCAAGGTGGATGGCTGGGTGGAACAAGCTCAACTGGATCAATTGGATCAATTATTGCTTGAATTTAAGCATCAGCATGTCATTGTCGCTTGCCATCATCATCCTTTTGCGATGAAATCGCACTGGATTGATCAGCACCGGCTGAAAAATGCTGAAGATTTGAAAGATGTACTGGCTCGGCATCATAATATCAAGCTGGTTCTGTTTGGTCATGTGCATCAGGATTCCTGCAACGAATGGCATGGCATCTACTTTTTATCCACGCCATCGACCAGTGTGCAGTTTAAACCTAAAAGTGAAGATTTCGCGCTAGATCAGGCGGCACCAGGTTATCGTGTATTACATTTGCAACAAAATGGTGAGTTTGATACCTATATTGAACGGGTGGCATTGAGCCAGCAAAATATTAATACCGAAATTTCAGGTTATTAACTTTTCAATTTGTTTTTTTTGCATTACTTTATTGCAACCAAAGGAAATGTGATATGCATAGTCCAGACATCAAAGACTATCAATAAGCATAAAAAGTCTATATGATGACGGCCCCCATAGGAGGATAATCTTTCTACAGGGTGGATAAAAAACTGCATATCACCATATTTTTTGCGTAGCAATCATACGCATAGATGAGGAATGCCCTAAATGGCGAATGACAACCAAAATCAAGTCTTAGACAATCAAACTGATGTTGTAGAAGAGAAAGCTGCAAAGCGCGTACGCAAATCTAAGCCTAAAACGACTGACGGTGGTTCTACTGCTAGCTTATTTGGTATTGAACCTTATCAACCTAAAAAAAATGAAGAATACATGTCTGAAGGTCAGCTTCAGCATTTCCGCCAAATCTTGCTGGCTTGGAAAGCTGAGTTGATGTCAGAAGTGGATCGTACCCTGAATACGATGCAAGACGAAAATACTGCTCTTCCAGATGTGAATGACCGTGCGACTCAGGAAGAAGAGTTTGCGATTGAGTTACGTACCCGTGACCGTGAACGTAAACTGATTCGTAAAATCGAACAGTCGATCGAAGCAATCCAGAATGATGACTATGGTTTCTGTGAAACTTGTGGTATCGAGATTGGCTTGCGTCGTTTAGAAGCACGTCCAACGGCTACTTTATGTATTGACTGCAAAACCCTTGCAGAGATCAAAGAGAAGCAAAATAACGGTTAAGTATGTCTGTAAATAATCCTCCCCTAACCCCTCCTTTAAAAAAGGAGGGGGACAACAGGATGGCTTATGTGGGCCGGTTCGCGCCATCGCCAACCGGCCCTTTGCATTTTGGCTCCCTCATTACCGCAGTTGCCAGTTACTGCGATGCCAAAGCCAATCAAGGCACATGGCTGGTCCGGATTGAAGACACCGATATTCCCCGCATTTATCCCGGCAGCGAAGGGCATATCCTGCGTGCCATGGATGCTTTTCAGCTTGAACCTGATGCCGAAATCATTTTCCAGAAAGACCGTTTAGATATTTACGAAGACGTCATCCAGCAATTGCGTCAGCAAGGTCTAGTCTATGCTTGCCAATGCACCCGTAAAATGCTCGGTTCCAATCATATCTATCAGGATACCTGTCGTGACTTGGGTCTGGCTTTTGAGCATCAGGCCATCCGTTTAAAAGTTGAAGATGTTGAAATCTGTTTTGAAGACCGGCTGCAAGGTCAGCACTGTTCAGAACTGAAAAAAGATCTGGGCGATTTTGTCTTAAAACGTCGTGACGGCATTATCAATTACCAGCTGGCTGTAGTAGTCGATGACTATCTGCAAGGTATGACTCATGCGGTACGTGGAGCTGATCTTTTAGATAATACCGAACGGCAAATCTATCTGGGACAGTTACTCGGTTATCCGCGTCTGAGCTATATGCATCTACCGCTGGCAATGAATGATCAGGGGCAAAAACTGTCAAAACAGAATCTGGCCCAAGCACTGGATTTAACTCAGGCACCCCAATTATTAAAACAGGCACTTCAGGCTTTGCATCAGGCTGAAGTTGATTTGGACACTCCCGATCGGATGCTGCAACAGGCGGTAGTACAATGGGACATTGAGCGGATTCCACATACAACTGAGCTACAAGGTCACTATTTATAAAAACAGCTTTTCACTTAAGCTAGACTTCTAGAATGAAAAATTGATAGGAAGAAGAGTATGTTTTTTATTTTTGGCGTCGGCCCTAAAATCAAAACCATTGAGAAAAGCCAGTTTCTGTGTCCGGTCTGCCGTACTCGTTCGGGCTATGAGCTAAAACAGCAGCGTAATTATTTTTCTTTATTTTTCATACCCTTGATTCCACTTTCCAAGCCTAAATCTGCTTTTGTGACCTGTTCCAATTGTGGAACCGCAATGCCGAGCACGGTACTGGACCATGCTCAGCCAGAGCCAGGACGAAACTCCAATCTAGAAGCTTGATTCTTCGCGGCTTGGATTGACCTGACGCGTGGTCGAATCAATTTTCAGAATCAGACTGATCATGACCGCACAGATAATCAGGGATGAACCGCCATAACTAATAAATGGCAAGGTCAAACCCTTGGTCGGCAACATGCCCATATTCATACCGGCATTCACCAGAATCTGTAACAGGAAAATGATACTGATGCCATAAGCCAGATAGCCGGCACGCAAATATTGATGCTGCAAGGCGCGGTGTCCAATGCGGATACAGCAAACCAGCATGGTGAAGGACAAGATCAGGATGGTTGAAATGCCTAAAAAGCCAAATTCTTCACCCAAAATTGCCAGCATGAAATCGGTATGCGCCTCAGGCAAATAAGACATTTTCTGGATACTATGCCCCAAGCCTACCCCTGCCCATTCCCCACGGCCAAAGGCCATAAGGGCATTAGAGAGCTGATAACCGGTGCCTAAGGGATCTTCCCAAGGATTCGAAAAAGACAGCAGACGTTGCAGACGATACGGTTCCAACAGAATCGCGGCAGCAAATGCGCCGACCAAGGTCATAAAAGCTACACCGAACTGAATCCACGGCGCACCCGCCAGAAAGAACACGCCAAGCATGGTTAAGGTAATTACCACGGTTGCACCCAAGTCAGGCTCGAGAATAATCAAACCGACGGTAGCACCCATGATGGCACTTAAACGGACCAGACCCTTGATATTATTCCGTACTTCTTCCGCACGGCGCACCACGTAGTCTGCAGTAAAAATTGCCATCATCACTTTGGCGACTTCCGAAGCCTGTAAGGTAAAGCCTGCGATCCGAATCCAGCGTTTGGAACCATTGACTTCCGTCCCGACAAATAGCACGGCCACCAAAAGTACGATGGTAATAATCCACAAAAAGAAAGTGTTATTAAACCAGACTTTTAAGGGGATTTTATAAGCCAGAAAAGCTGCTACGGCAGCGACAAAAATCGAAATCCCATGTCGGCTAATATAGTGAAACGGATTTTCATGCATACGTTCTGCATAGGGCATCGAGGCCGATGCCACCATGATCGAACCAATGCAGAGCAAAGCCAACACACAGAAAATCAATACATTCCGTGGATTCACTTCAGCAGGTATTCTAGGTATCCACTGCGTATAAAATTGATTTAATTTATTGATCGTAGTCTGAGCAAACCCAGCCATATCACGAATCCTTGTTATTCTTAATTGAGTTCATTCACATACGCAACAAACTTGCGACCACGCTCAGGATAACCCGAGAACATATCAAAACTTGCGCATGCAGGAGACAATAGCACGACATCATGTGCCTGAGTGTGCTTTTGGCAGATTTCTACTGCCTGCTGCAAGCTGTCCGCATGAATCAGTTCAGTCGTACCCGCAATCGCTGCTTCAATGACGGGACGATCTTCACCGATTAATACCGCTACTTTGGCATATTTGCTTAATGATTCACGTAAGGCCTTAAAATCCTGACCCTTACCTTGTCCACCAAGAATAATCGCGACCTTACCGCCCTGGGCTTCAATCGCCATCCCTAGACCATCCAGTGCTGCCAAGGTTGCGCCGATATTGGTACCTTTGGAGTCGTTATAATAGCGTACGCCCTGTACTTCCTTGACGAATTCACAGCGATGTTCCAGACCTTTAAACGTTTTTAAAGTATTCAGCATGCTTTCTAGTGGCAGACCAATTGCTTCTCCCAGCGCCAGACAGGCCAAGGCATTGGCAACATTATGCGTGCCCTGCATATACATCTCGGTACTTTTCAGCAGACGCTCACGACCACGCGCCAGCCAAATACTGCCATCGGTATCCTTGAGAATACCGTACTGGTTCATATCCGGTGCATTCAGTCCGAAACTTTGCATCGGTGTTACGTCTGGTACCAACGGACGGGTCAAAGAGTCATCACGGTTATAGACGACTTTTTTCACACCTTGAAAAATCCGGTGTTTCGCCGTGTGATAACCCATCATATCGCCATGACGGTCCAGATGATCTTCACTCATGTTCAACACCACCGCGACTTCAGCCGCCAGATTTGAGGTGGTTTCCAGCTGAAAACTGGACAGCTCGAGTATATACAGCTCAGGATCATCTTTGGTTAGGTCTAGCGCAGGACGGCCTAAGTTACCACCGACGGCAACTTTTTTGCCTGCATCCGCTGCCATCAGGCCAATCAAGGTAGTCACGGTACTTTTGGCATTAGAACCGGTAATCGCCACAATAGGCTTATCCGTAGCACGGCGTAAAATCTGGATTTCACTGACTACCGAAATACCCTTGTTAATCGCTGCCTGAATTTCAGGAAGTTTAGGATCAAGCCCGGGGCTAATCACGATTTCTTCTGCAGAAAGTAACAGTTCGGCGTCAAACTGACCAAAACTGGTCTGAACCTCAGCAGGTATCTGGTCATGCCCTGGCGGGTTAGCTCTTGAATCTGTTACTGCAACGCGGTAGCCCTGACTATGCAAGAAATTGACTGCTGCAACACCTGATATTCCGAGTCCTGCAACGACTTTTAACCCACCACGTTGTATTAACATTTTCGCCCCATATTTTGGTCTATTTTGAAACTGACGAAATGGTAGCACTTTGCTGTTTTGAATGCCTTTTCTGATTGGCTTTTCTGCACATTTTTTTTGTGTCCATGCGTAAAAAAACCGTCATGATCATGACGGTTTTTAAAATTCAGCCAGAACTGGAAATTATTTCCATTTTACCGCTTGTTGAGCCGGCTTTACGTCTGAACCTTTTTCTGAAACCGGACAGGCGCAGTTGCCACCGCAGCCTGCCACCACACCCGGTTGCAGCCATTTAGCCAGACGCTGCCAACCCTTGGCTGCACAGGCATCAGACAGCTTCTGGAAGACTGAGTTGGAGGTGTTCGGAAACACCTTTTTGAATACGACCAGCATGCTCCAAAGCACCAGTGCTGTCACAATTAGAATTTCAATCATCTCAATCTCCCATACATATACAATGCAGCAAATTCAATTGGCCAAGGCCAAGCTGAGATTTAGCCCAAATAATATGAAGCAATTTGATAAGTCAGGAATGACATGAAATATGCCAGACCAAACAGGTAAACAGTCATGATACTGACAGTTTTCCAGGAACCGGTTTCACGTTTAACCGTTGCCAGGGTCGCCAGACAATGTGGTGCATAAATAAACCACACCAGCAAAGATAAACCTGTCGCAACTGACCAGCCCAGATCACCTCCACCGCTGATTAGCGCAGCCAGACCTTCAGACATCGCATCTTCATCAACTGCCGACATCGCATAGACTGTGCCCAGTGCTGCAACGACCACTTCACGCGCTGCCATCGCCGGAATCAGGGCAATACAGATCTGCCAGTTAAAACCGAGGGGTGCAAAGATCGGTTGCATCAGATGACCGAGCATCCCTGCCAATGAATAATCAATGGCCGGCAAGGTTGCCCCTTCTGGTGGCTGTGGGAAAGTACACAAGAACCACAGTACAATCGATAAGGCGAAGATGATGCCACCGACACGTTTCAAGAAGATTTTGCCGCGATCCAGCAAGCCGATCCAGACGTTTTTTAGGTCTGGAAAACGGTAGCTTGGCAGTTCCATCAGCAGCATGTGCTGTGATTTATCTTTGTGGAAGAATTTCAACACAAAAGACACCAGCAAGGCACTTACGATACCTGCCATATAAAGACCGAAGAGCACCAGACCTTGCAGATTCAGGAAACCCCAGACAGTTTGTGCGGGTACAAATGCCGCAATTAGCAAGGCATAAACTGGCAAACGCGCCGAACAGGTCATTAAAGGTGCAACAAAAATCGTGGTTAAACGATCTCGTGGATCACTGATGGTCCGCGATGCCATGATGCCGGGAATGGCACAGGCAAAGCTGGACAATAACGGAATAAAGGCACGTCCTGACAAACCGGCTTTAAACATCAGTTTATCGAGCAAGAATGCTGCACGCGGTAAATAACCCGATTCTTCCAGTACCAGAATAAAGAAGAACAGAATCAGAATCTGTGGCAGGAACACCACCACGCCACCGGCACCGGCAATAATCCCGTCCACCACCAGACTATTCAGTAATGGGTGCGAAATATATTCGCCGAGGAACTCACCCAGCCAGCCGAAGAAGGTTTCAATCCCATCCATAAACGGCGCAGCCCAGGCAAATACCGCCTGGAAAATCACGAACATCATTACGGCTAAGCTGAGTAAACCCAATACCGGATGTAGAAAAATCTTGTCGAGGAAGTCGGTACGTTTATCTTCCTGATCGACGAAATTGACCACGTCATTCAGAATATTTTCCACGCGCTGGTAACTGTCACCTTTCAAGCCGCTGAGTTCGGTCTGTGGTAAAGAATACTTGCCTTGATCTAGCGCATTTTTCAGGTTTTCAATCCCTGAATTGCGCACAGCCACCGTTTCTACCACAGGTACGCCCAGTCGCTCAGACAGCTTCTGGGTATTGATCTGCATGCCACGACGGCGTGCTTCATCCATCATGTTCAGCACAACCAGCACCGGACGACCCAGTGCAATCATTTCCAGCACCAGACCCAGATGCAGTTTCAGATTGGTGGCATCTACCACACATAAAAATGCATCCTGCTCCTGCTCTTCCGCAATTTTACCTTGTACGACGTTGCGGGTGATTTCTTCATCCGGACTGGTTGCATCCAGACTATAGGTTCCCGGCAAATCCAGTACCCGTACCGCTTTGCCTGAGGCAAGCTGAAACGTACCGACTTTACGTTCAACCGTCACACCTGCATAGTTACCGACTTTTTGGCGCGTTCCGGTTAAATGGTTGAATAATGAAGTTTTACCGCAGTTAGGGTTACCGACAAGGGCAATACGTAATGTATCACTCATGCCGACACCGCCTGTTCGATTTCAATTTTGGCTGCTTCTGATTTACGCAAAGCAAAACGTGTGAATCCAACTTGAATCAAAATGGGATCTCCACCAAAAATACCTTTAGTAATGACCTGTACCTTTGTACCTGGTACAAAGCCTAAAGTTTCCAAACGACTCGCGACGACATCGTGTAGAGCACTTTCACCATCAGTTGTTCGACTCACTTTTCGAATGATGGCAATTTGTTTTGCTTTTAAATCAGACAAACGCACCGTGAAATTCCTAAACTATTTTGTACAGTATACAAACAAATGAGAATAATTAACAAATAAGATTAATTACATTTCGATTTAGCCTTATACCACATCGACACTGTCATAAAATTAAACTACAGTGGAGAATACCAATCCCGATTATCGCTTTTTCAGATCAGATCCTTTCACCCTATGCTGAATAAAAAACCCCGTATTCCTGCCCCTGTCCAGATTCCTGATGCGTTCAGTTATTTGCAGGGTTTTCGTGATTATCTGATTGCACAAACGGTCAGCCCGCATACTCGAAATGCCTATTTGTCCGATCTGGTGCAATGTGCAGAATGCCTGAGCAAGCCTCTGCCGGAATGGAGTCATGATGATATTTCTGATGTACTGATTGCGCTGACCAAACAGCAAAAAAGTCCACGTTCGATTGCCCGCTGCCTATCTGCCTTGCGCTCATTTTATAAATTTCTGCGCGAGCAAAAACTGCGTAGTGACAATCCGGTGGCTGCACATAAAACCCCGAAACTGGGCCGGGCCTTACCCAAAGATCTCTCCGAAGCTGATGTCGAAGCCCTGATTCATGCTCCGGATATCAACACGGCATTAGGGCTGCGCGATCGCGCCATGTTTGAAGTGCTGTATGCCTGCGGACTCCGGGTGACCGAACTGATTAACTTGCGGCTGGAACTGATCAACTTAAAACAGGGCTATTTACGTATTGTGGGTAAAGGTAATAAAGAACGCCTGGTTCCGATGGGAAAAATGGCCTGTGAATGGGTGGGAAAATATCTGAATGAAGCCCGTCCGCAACTGTATAGGACTTCGACCGATTATCTGTTTCTGACCCAGCATGGCGGTATCATGAGCCGGCAGAATTTCTGGTATGCCATTAAGCGTTATGCGCTGCAGGCCGGAATCCAGTCCGAACTGTCACCGCATACCTTGCGCCATGCCTTTGCGACGCATTTACTCAATCATGGCGCAGACTTACGCGTGGTACAGATGCTGCTCGGGCATAGTGATCTGTCTACCACCCAGATTTATACCCATGTAGCACAAGTACGGATGCAACAGCTACACGCGACCCATCATCCACGAGCTTAAAACATATCCGGATGGAATAAACTGAGAAGTTTGACGTGTGGGTATTTTTTTTTGTTATGCTAATGCTCTGTTTTTAATCCAAGAAGAAAAGGGTTTTTTATGACATTTGCCCGCTCAAAAATTTTTATGGCTTGCACACTTGCTGCTGGTTTGGGTCTGACTGCGTGTTCCAATTCCACTAACAACGATAAAAAGCAAGAGTTGACTGCAAGCGCACCGGCGACGGGCGAAGCCTCTACCCTAACCGAACGTAATGCAGAACAGCGTCTGGCGTCTACGTTGGAAAAGCATTTCAAAACTGCTGGCATCAGTGCCAAAATTACCGACATTAAAGCCACTGAAGTTCCAAACCTGTACTGGGTGAGTCTGGAAGGCATGTCTGCGGTCTATGTCACCAGTGACGGTAAATACCTGATTCAGGGCGATGTGATCCGTCTCGGCGACAAACAGCTACACAATGTCAGCGAAAACCTGCAGGCAGGCATCAACAATAAACTCTTTGCTGAACTCAAGCCAGCCGACTTACTGGTCTATCCAGCCAAAGGCAAAGCCAAGCATGTGGTCTATGTGTTTACCGATGTCAGCTGTCCGTATTGCCATAAATTCCATGAGCAAATGGATGAGATGAATGCCAAAGGCATTGAAGTGCGTTATATCGCCTGGCCGCGTGGTGAACAGCATATGCCGGCCATGGAAGCGATCTGGTGCAGTGCTGACCGCCGTAGTGCCTTTGACCAGGCGATTTCAGGCGCACAGATTAGTGCAGAGAAGTGTGAAAATCCTGTTCAAGATCAATATCAAATGGGTCTGAATATGGGTGTGAATGGTACCCCTGCCATTTATAATTCAGCAGGTACTTATCTGGGCGGTTACCTGTCTACATCGGAATTATTGAATCGGCTTAAATAACTCATTTTAATAGGTTATTTAACTTTATTTTATAGATAAAGATATTCTGAAATGACCCTAGAGTCAGGCGGGTTTTTTAGCTATGATCTAGGCTCTCGTAAAAAACTGTTTAATTTGGAGTGTGACGTGAAACCAGTTCGTCTGGCAATCCTCGGTCTTGGTACTGTAGGTGGTGGTGCCTTGAAACTATTAAAAGAAAATGCTGCTGAGATCAAACGTCGCACCGGTCGTGAAATTGAAATTACCCATGTAGGCACCCGTCGTCCACGTCCTGATCTGGATCTGCCAGAATCGGTCAAACAGAGTGCCGACTTGATGGACATCGTACGTCAACCTGATGTAGACGTCGTGGTAGAAGTGATGGGCGGGATTCATCCTGCTTTTGAAATTATTATGGAAGCCATGAAACATGGCAAACATATTGTAACGGCCAACAAAGCACTCTTGGCTGAACACGGCAACGAACTGTTTAAAGCGGCTGAAGACAATGCCGTACAGATTGCCTATGAAGCCGCAGTGGCTGGTGGCATTCCGATTATTAAAGTGATTCGTGAAGGTCTGGCAGCCAACAAGATTGAATGGCTGGCCGGTATTATTAACGGCACGGGTAACTTCATTCTTAGTGAAATGCGTGAAAAAGGCCGCGCTTTTGAAGATGTGCTAAAAGAAGCTCAAGAACTCGGTTATGCCGAAGCCGATCCGACCTTTGATGTGGAAGGAATTGATGCAGCTCACAAGCTAACGATTCTGGCCTCATGTGCCTTTGGTATTCCACTACAGTTTGACAAAGTCTTTACTGAAGGCATTGGCAAAGTCACTGCACAAGATGTGAAATATGCAGAAGACCTCGGTTTCCGGATTAAACACTTGGGTATTGCACGCCGTACCGATGCCGGGATTGAACTCCGTGTACACCCGACCCTGATTCCAGATGACCAGCTGATTGCCAATGTGAATGGTGTGAAAAATGCGGTTCTGGTACAAGCCAATGCGGTCGGCCCAACACTGTACTATGGTGCGGGTGCGGGTGCGGGACCAACGGCTTCTGCGGTTGTTGCCGATGTGGTTGATATTGTCCGTGACATCATTTACACAGAAGACGGCGCAGGCACCATTCCACAACTGGCTTTTGAAGCGCTCAGTGATTTACCGATCTTGAGTCGCGAACAAATGACCACCGGCTATTACATCCGTATTAATGCCGAAGATCAGATGGGCGTGCTTGCCGATGTGACCACGATTCTCAGTCGTGCCGGCATCAGTATTGATGCGATCATGCAGCAACCGCGTTTATCCAAAGACCTTATTCCTATCGTGATTCTGACTGATCCAGTCAAGGAATCAAAAATGGATGCAGCGCTTTCACAAATTCAAGCATTACCCGTCATTCATGGCGAAATTGTACGAATTCGTTTAGAATCGCTTGATAATTAATCGGGTTGAGGGGAGGCTTCCCCTTGCCAAGCTCTACACACAATTGGAACATCATCATGTCGAATGCCAATCGTTATACTGGTTTAGTTGACCGCTATCGCGACCGTTTACCAGTGTCTGCAACTACTCGTGCGATCTCTTTGGGTGAAGGTAATACTCCACTGATCAAGCTTGAGAATATTCCACGCATTATTGGTAAAGATGTTGAAATTTATGTGAAGTACGAGGGCTTAAACCCGACTGGTTCATTTAAAGACCGCGGTATGACTATGGCGGTGACCAAAGCCGTTGAAGAAGGCTCTAAAGCCATCATCTGCGCATCTACTGGTAACACCTCTGCAGCAGCGGCTGCATACGCTGCGCGTGCCGGCATTAAAGCATTCGTGCTCATCCCTGAAGGCAAAATTGCCATGGGTAAAATGGCACAAGCGATGATGTATGGTGCGATCACCATGCAAATTCGCGGTAACTTCGATGACGGTATGCGTCTAGTTAAGGAAGTTGCCGATCAGGCTCCGGTGACGATTGTAAATTCAATCAACCCGTACCGCCTGCAAGGTCAAAAAACCATTGCTTATGAAATTGTTGAAGCTTTAGGTCGTGCACCGGATTATCACTGCCTGCCTGTAGGTAACGCGGGTAACATCACTGCACACTGGATGGGTTATACCGAAGCGGTGGCTAACCAGTCGAAAGAAGAATTTGAGCAAGTCGTTTACGATGCTGAAACTGATGCTTTCACTGGTCCTAAACCGGCTGGCTTGCCAATCATGGCAGGTTACCAAGCCTCTGGTGCTGCACCGTTCCTTCGTGGCGGTCCAGTAGAAAATCCGGAAACTATTGCAACTGCGATTCGTATCGGCAATCCGCAAAGCTTCAATCATGCTAAAGCGGTTGTTCGTGATTCAAACGGCTGGTTTGATGAACTGACTGATGCGGAGATTCTTGAAGCTCAACGTCTGCTTTCTATGTATGAAGGTGTATTCGTAGAGCCTGCGTCTGCTGCGTCTGTCGGCGGCGCGATCCGTGACATTAAAGCGGGTAAAATTGCTGAAGGTTCAGTGATCGTATGTACCGTAACGGGTAACGGTCTGAAAGATCCAGACACTGCTATCAAGCAATGTGCTGATGCTGTGATGCTGTCGATTGATGCGACCATGACTCAAGTTAAAGACTCTATTCTGTCGAATATGTAATTTCGGCCAGAATTAAAAAAACCCTGCAAGTGCAGGGTTTTTTTTATGAACCAATCAATTAGATTCGTTTAGGTTGCTGGCTAACCCAACTCATTAAACGGGTCGCATCATTGGTACGCGCCTGTGAGCTGTTTGCACCTAAAAGTACCACTGCCACAGGACGGTTATTCAGAGTGGTGTGCATCACCACACAGCGCCCTGCTTCATTAATAAAACCGGTTTTAGAAATATTGATATTCCATCCGCCATTACGTACCAAGGCATTGGTATTATTCGATTTCAATACACGATAACCCAAGTTAAAGTCATAGCTTGGCGTGGTCGAGAACTGACGAATCAGGCCGTATTGAGAGGCCGTATTTACCAAGATTCCCAAGTCACGAGCTGATGCCACGTTGCCCGGATGCAAACCTGTCGACTCCATGAAGTGGGTAGAATTCATACCCAGCTCTTTGGCTTTGGCATTCATTTTGGCAATAAATGCTGATCGACCACCCGGATAGGTTCGTGCCAAAGCGGCAGCAGCCGGGTTCTCGGACTTCATCAGAGCAAATAATAAAGCTTCAGCACGGTTCATGCTGTCTCCTGCTCTTAGCGTCGAGCTTGAGCTTTTACAACCTGAACAGGAAAAATCAGCCTGTTGCAGGGTGATTTTTTCCGACATATTCAGACGTGCATCAGAAATCACCACCGCTGTCATCAGCTTAGTAATCGATGCAATCGGATAGGCAGTATTGGTATTTTTGCTAAACAGCACTTCACCGGTTTGTGCATCCATGACCAGTGCAGCCCGTGCATTGACAGAAGGTTGATTACTAAAATGATTCGTATCAATAATCTGTGGCGCAGTATAAGCAGGTTTGGCTGCTGTTGGCGCTGCTGTGCCGGCCTGACGCAAAGTGGTAGTCACTGTGGCTGAACCGGGTGGCGAAGGCTCATTGGCAGAGGCATTAAAATCATCGCTCATTAACTGGTTAACTTCTTCAGAAGACCAACTAATGCTGGAACCGCCCTCTGCCGTGCCAGAATTCATAATGATTTCAGCAAAACTTGTCGTGCTCATGCTGATTAACACGGACAGGCCGAGTAGATGCCTTAAAGACTTGTTTATTTTCTTCACTATTCCTTCACTCAACTAACAGAGGTAAGATTGATTTGCGTATTACCTCTAATATGCCTTACATTTAAACACAATGCCGAACATTTTTTGTTCTTGACACTGTGTGATAAGTTTCAGATTTAATCTTGCGAATAGGATTGCTAATTTTGTACTTTCATTGCAAGCTTATTTTGCTTTATGTAACAAAAAAATGATTTTTTTAACAGAGGGAGAGCGTAGGTGATCACAGTTTTAGTTGTGGACGACCATGAATTAGTTCGTACTGGAATTTGCAGAATGCTAGAAGACCATGCGGAGGTTCAGGTAATTGGACAAGCTGAATCTGGTGAAGAAGCGATCTCTCTAGTTCGTCAACATCATCCTGATGTAGTTTTGTTAGATGTGAATATGCCGGGCATTGGTGGCGTAGAAACCACGCGCCGTCTACTTCAGAGTGCGCCGGAAACCAAAGTTTTGGCGGTTAGCGGTTTAGCAGAAGAGCCTTATCCGTCCCTGTTATTGAAAGCCGGTGCCAAAGGTTATATCACCAAAGGGGCCCCGATTTCGGAAATGGTCCGTGCGATTAACAAAGTCATGCAAGGCGGCAAATATTTCAGTGCAGACATTGCGGAACAGTTAGCAAGCTCTTACCTTTCTGATACACAACAATCGCCTTTTGATGCATTGTCAGAACGTGAAATGCAAGTCGCGATGATGGTCGTGAATTGTATCAGCGCCCAGGAAATTGCCGACAAGCTCTTTGTGAGTGTTAAAACCGTGAATACTTATCGTTACCGTATTTTTGAAAAACTGAATATCGATAGCGATGTTAAACTGACTCATCTGGCCATGCGCTATGGACTCATTAAACCTTAGCTTTTAACGAGTTCCGGTGCATATGGCACAACAAAAAAACTATGCTGAACTGAATCAATACCATCTCGGTATCTGGTACAGCGCTTATCGTCTGCTGATCAGCACCGGTTTGTTGCTGATTTTTCTGCTGACCTACCCCGAACTCACCACCGATTATCAATACCCGCAGCTGTATTATTATGCACTGGGAATCGGGGTTGCGATCAATACCGTACAGCTGTTTGTGCTGAAATGGATCAGACGCCTGATCCAGCCGCAGCTGATTATGATTTTCTTTAGCGATGTCTGCGTTTTAAGTTTGCTGACTTTGGCGAGCGACGGTCCTAATCTGCAAATTGGGCTGCTGTTTGTGATTACCATCTTTTCTGCATCTTTATTATTAGATGCAAAAAAGGCCTTAGTTGTCACCCTTATTGCGGTCATCAGCGTTATTTATCAGCATTTTATCGGCAGTATTTTTGCATTTTCATCACTCAGTAATATCAGTAATAGCGCCCTGCTGGCCTTTTTGTTTTTTGTGGTTTATGGCACTGGGCAGATCGCCGTGCGGCGTTTTCAGATTCTAGAAAATTTGAACTTCTCTCAATCACTGGAACTGCATCGCTTACAGAATATTAACCGCTATATTCTGGAACAGATTGAAACCGGTTATCTGGTACTGGATGAAAACTACCATGTGGTACTCAGTAATCCCGCTGCCTGTAATCTTTTGGGAATTGAGTCCAAATACGGTCATGAGAAATTCACCTTATCTCAGTCACAGCCAGATTTATTTGAACTGATCCATTTTGAAACCCTGGAAAATGGTGAGCGCTTTCAGTTTGAATCCCAGCAAAGTCGCTATAATATTCATGTGCAGGTACAAAAGCTGATTGTGCCGCATCAGACTCTAATGCTACTGGTGTTACAGGATGCCAAAAAATTAAATCAGCAGGTGCAGCAACTCAAACTTGCTGCTCTGGGTCAGCTATCAGCCAGTATTGCTCATGAAATTCGTAATCCATTGGCGGCCATTGTACAGGCCAATGATTTATATCTGGACTCGGAAACTGAACAGCAACAGCTACTCCAGCAGATGATTGGTCGACAGGCGACCCGGATTGACCGAATTATTCAGGACACGCTAAATATGGTCAAAAATAAAGAAACCCATCCGGTGCCGATTCATCTCAATGAATTTATCCCGTTATTTATCCAGGAAGATTTGGCCGATATTCGCGATCAGATTCAATTTAATATTGATATCCCTTTGGTGATTCAGTTTGATGAAGCACAGTTCCGGCAAATCCTGATTAATCTGATTCGTAATGCGATTCGTCACAATTCAGCCGATGCTGCTTATATTCAGCTGAATGTGCATCCCTATGAACATCGGGTCTGGATTGACGTACGGGATTTTGGCTCTGGCGTAGCCGTACATGACCAAGCTCTATTGTTTAAACCCTTTTTTAGCACATCGATTAGTGGTACCGGATTAGGATTGTATTTATCACATAGTTTTTGCGAAGCAAATCAGGCACAATTAAACTATATACAACAAGAACAGGGCGCATGCTTTCGCATCAGCTGTCAACGTATTACGCTTTAAAGGGGTCAAGGAAGATGAATGGGGAACAACAACCACTGGTGCTCTTGGTGGATGATGAGGAAGATTTATGTACCCTCATGCAAATGTCATTGCTGCGCATGGGAATTCGCACGCACATTGCCCATCGTTTGGAAGACGCTAAAAAATGCCTTGCCAATCATCAATATGATGCCTGTCTGACCGACTTAAACCTTCCCGATGGCAATGGTTTGGAGCTTCTGGACTGGATAGGCAACCTCTATCCGGCACTTCCGGTCGCGGTTCTGACCGCCTATGGCAACATGGAAATCGCCATTGCCGCGCTTAAAGCAGGGGCTTTTGATTTTGTCAGTAAACCGATTAATCAAAAACACCTAGAGCAACTCTTACAAAAAGCGCTGAATAAACCGGTGGATTATTCGCATAATAATCCGAACGATGCGCTCGAACATAAAATGCTGATTGGACAATCCCTGCCGATTCAGCAATTGCGCATTACCTTACAAAAAATTGCCCGATCCCAGGCACCGGTTTTTATCACGGGTGAATCGGGAACAGGTAAAGAAGTCGTGGCCAATCTGGTCCATCGCCTGAGTAACCGCAATGAAGGTCCTTTTATTGCGATTAACTGTGGCGCCATTCCGACTGAGTTGATGGAAAGTGAACTGTTTGGACATAAAAAAGGCAGCTTTACCGGCGCTGCTCAGGACAAACAGGGACTGATTCAATCTGCACATGGGGGCAGCCTGTTTCTGGATGAAATTGCAGAATTACCGCTTTCCATGCAGGTCAAACTGTTACGTGCCGTACAGGAAAAACGTATTCGTCCACTCGGTTCAGATACCGAAATTGATGTGGATTTCCGCGTGATCAGTGCCACCCATCAGGATCTGGAAGCCTTGGTGCAACAAGGCAAATTCCGTCAGGATTTATATTTCCGTATTCATGTAATGGATCTGACTTTACCGCCATTGCGTGAACGCGGCCAGGATATTCCGTTATTGGCCGAACACTTTATTCAGAAGATTTGCCAGGAATGGGGCATTCCCAATAAAAAACTGACCGAACGCAGTAAAGAGTTCTTATTGGGACAATATTATCCAGGTAATGTACGTGAATTGCGTAATATTATGGAACGCGCGATTACTTTAAGTGATGAAGAGCGGATTGATCTTCAGCATTTGCAGAGTGCACCGCTACGTCAGGCGCTAAACAGCTCTCAGGAGATGAATACGCTCACGAGCGAGATCATTGCGACCGAAACCCTGATTGCACCTAAAAAGCTGCCTGAAGAGGGTCTAGAGCTATATTTGGAAAAGGTCGAGAAAGAAATTTTACTCAATGCGCTGAATCTGACTCACTGGAACCGAACACTGGCCGCAAAAAAACTCGGCATGTCGTTCCGTTCCCTGCGCTATCGTTTGAAAAAGTTCGGACTGGATACCGAAGAAGACGAATAATTATTTTTGCAGGAGCAGCAAGTCTGTGACATGTTCCAAATAGCTCTCCTCACGCATTTCCTGCTTAAAGGGATAGTTGAAATGCGGCTGCACGCCCCGCCCTTCAATCATCTGGCCACTCGGGCTAAAGTATTGCGATACGGTCATCTGTAAGGCTGAACCATTGCTTAAAGGAAAGAGTTTCTGTACTACGCCTTTGCCATAGCTCTTTTCTCCGACTACCCAGGCACGATTATGTTCTTTCAAGGCTGCAGTAAACACTTCTGCTGCAGAAGCCGAACGGTTATTAATCAGCACCCCAACTTTCAGATTCTGGAACTCAAAACTCGGCAAGGCCTGAAATTGCTGATTGCCTTCAGCACGGCTTTTGGTCGAGACAATCACGCCCTGATTCAAAAATAAATCGGCAGATTCAACTGCAGCCGAGAGTAAGCCACCGGGATTATTGCGCAGATCAAATAATACGGCTTTTAAGCGTTTATCCGAATAACTTTCAATCAGACGTTTGATTTCATTGGCAGTATCTTGCTGAAAAACCTTGACCTGTAAAACCAGCACCTGGTTATTGTGCAAGCTCGATTTAATTTCGGTATCCAGCTTGGTATTGCGGACCAGACGAACGGCCGGACTTTGCGGGGAAAGCTGGATCATGAGCGTAGAGCCAACGGCTCCGCTCAATAACTGCCGGACTTGCTCCTGATTCAGGCTATTTAATACCTGATCGTCAATTTTATAAACCGTGACGCCATTTCGAAGTCCCTGCTTGGCTGAATCAGCATCGGAACTCAGTCCCTGAACTACCCATTGCTTCAACCGCGGGTCAAATTGCAGATCAAAATCAATGCTGGCCAGATCACCTTCGGTATATTCACGCAGTTGCTTATAATCTTCAGGCGACAAATAACGGGAATAGCGATCTAAGCCACTGACCAGACCCTGAATGGCCTGTTGAAACAAGGCATCGTCATTTTTATCTTGGATATAATTATCTTTTACGATGCCATAAATTTGTACGAATTCTTGAATGGATGCCACAGGAATTTCGGAATAGACCTGCCCATCCATTTCCATATCATCGAATGCCGGCTCATTTGAACCCGCACCCCAAGCTGAATGACTCAAACACATCACTAAGCATGGTATTACAACAGACTTCCAGCGTGTTCTTGCCATTCTTTGACCTTTTTAGAATTTTATCGAAAATTATGCATCAAGCTGAATCAGGTTACGACCTTGCATTTCAGCAGGTACCGGAACTTGCATCAGACTTAATAAAGTCGGCGCTACATCTGCCAATACACCGCCTTCTGCAATCGTGGCCTGAGTTGGGCCGACATAAATAAACGGAACCAATTCAGTGGTATGCTGAGTATGTACCTGACCACTGTGATAGTCCTGCATCTGCTCTACGTTACCATGATCGGCAGTCACAATCATATGACCTTTTTGCGCCATTACCGCTTCATAAACCCGGCCCAAACAGGTATCAACCGCTTCAACAGCTTTCACCGCAGCATCGAATACACCCGTATGACCGACCATATCACCATTGGCAAAGTTCACCACCAGCAGGTCAAATTCACCTGAATTGATCGCAGCCACCAGCTCATCAGTCACTTCATAAGCACTCATTTCCGGTTTAAGGTCATAAGTGGCTACGCTTGGCGATGGAATCAGGATACGTTTTTCACCTGGGTATTCATCTTCACGGCCGCCGCTGAAGAAGAAAGTCACATGCGCATACTTTTCTGTTTCCGCAATGCGCAGCTGTGTTTTACCCAAATCAGATAAGTATTCACCAATCGAGTTTTTCAACGCTTCAGGCATATACGCTACAGGTGCATCAATCGTGGCTTGATAACGCGTCAGCATGACAAACTTCGCCAGATTTGGCACCACTTTACGTTCAAAACCTGCAAAGTCTTTTTCTACAAATGCGCGAGTCAATTCACGGGCACGATCGGCACGGAAGTTCATAAATACGACGCTGTCGCCATCCTGAATTTTCGCCAGATCGCCAATACGGGTCGCTTTAACAAACTCATCCGACTCATCGGCTGCGTAAGCCTGTTCCAAACCTTCAACTGCGCTGGCAGCTGTACGAACCGCTTCACCTTCAGTCAACAACCGATAGGCCTGTTCAACACGATCCCAACGGTTGTCACGATCCATGGCAAAATAACGGCCGATCATGGTGGCAATACGACCTTGACCTGGATATTGAGCGAATAAGGCATCGAGTTTTTCTAAAGAAGGTTGTGCGCTTTTAGGCGGCGTATCACGACCATCTAAGAATGCATGTAAATAGACTTGCGCACCGCGTTTTAGCGCTAGCTCTGCCATCGCCACAATATGATCTTCATGGGAGTGCACACCACCTTCAGACAAAAGGCCAAGCAAATGTACTGCCCCACCTGCAGCTTTGGCTTTCTCAACTGCATCGACCAGAACTTCATGTTCAAAGAAGTCGCCCGTACGAATGTCTTTGGTAATCCGGGTAAAGTCCTGATACAGCACACGACCTGCGCCGAGGTTCATATGTCCGACTTCCGAGTTACCCATCTGGCCATCTGGCAGGCCGACATCTTCACCTGAACCCGAGATCAAACCATGCGGATGCTTGTCCTGTATCGCAGTTAAATTTGGTCGTTTAGCTGCTAAAAACGCATTGTCTTCGACCGCTTCGCGATGACCCACACCATCCATAATCACCAAAATGTGAGGGATTTTGCCAGCAGTTGCATCCGTCATAATGAAATACTCTGTTCGTCTACGAATTAATCGCTCTATTTTAGCGAAGTTTATAAAAAGAGGCCATGACCCCTATATGGTTTAAGCCTCTCATGATGATTGATTTGTTCTATTTTCCTGTACCTTAGCGTGCCCGATGCAGCAAGTATCCGCCAATGCCGAACATGATCAGAATCGGAATAAACACGAACCAGGCCGGAGACGGTGCATAGATCAAGCTGGCATAGCCGAGGAA
Organism: Acinetobacter sp. L-24; assembly: GCF_056857555.1. Next base: position 242,960 of record NZ_JBSXNI010000040.1, read on the forward strand.
ATCCTGCAGATAGAAGAAACCCAGTCCGGCAAATAAAGCTATCACCAGACGAAAACCCATGGATTGCTGACGTAATGGCCCGAAGATAAATGAACAGGCGATCACTACTAGTGCAATCAGGGCAAAAGGCGAGCCGAGTTTTTGCCAGAAGGCCAGCTGATAGGTTTTAGGCACCTGGCTGTATTCATGCATATAGCTCATGAAACTGACCAGTTGACTCGGCGATAAATCTTCAGGATCAATCGTCACCATATGCACATATTTAGGCTGTAATGCTAGCGCTAAAGGTTGCTGTTGCTGCTTAACCAGTGTGGCATTACCATTTTGGAGAATATCGAACTGCTCTGTGTTGTCCAGCGTCCAGGAACCATCTTTAACAAATTGGCCCTGATCTGCCTGCAAGGTACCGCGCAAACGATAGTTCTGGTCAAAGTCCAGCATCTGCACATTTTTCAACTGACCTTGCGAGTTAGCATAATCGATATAAATAAAGCGCTGCCCTTCCCGAGTCCAGTAACCACGAACTTCACCGAGCTGAGCGGCTTTACTGGCACTTTTTACGCTTTTGGCCTGTTCATTGGTATAAGGAATGACCCACTCGCTCAGGGCAAATGACAACACCACCAACAACAGTGCTGAACGGATCACCCACCCGACAATACGCCATAAGCTCACGCCGACCGAACGCATCACAATCAGCTCACTATTCGAGGCTAATGTACCAAGACCTAAAACTGCACCAATCAGTGCAGAAATCGGCAGGATTTCATATAAATAATTTGGTGCGCCCCAAAGCACATATTTCAAGGCATCCCAGGCACCATAACCATCTTTGAGCGAACCAAGCTCACCCAGATAAGTAAATAATACCTGTAAACCCGCCAATACCCCGGTTGCACCCAGCATCGCCAGCGCAGTGGTTTGGGTCACATGTTTTGCAACTATACGACGTGCCAACATTGTTAAGACCTCACTCGCTGAATCTGTTTCTTGATTTTCGGGCCTAATTTCTGTTTACGCGAGAACAAGGCACCCGCAATTGCATAGGCAATCAGAATCAATGGATAGGCCCAAATGCCCATTTCTTCTTTACTGATCCGCGTCTTCACTGCCATCAGGGCCACAATCAGACTGGCAAAAATCATGAGGGCAGGAAATAACTTGAGATATCGACCCTGTCGTGGACTCACTTCAGACAAGGCCACAGCCAGAATCAGGGCAATCAGAATCGCAAAAGGAACAAACACCCGCCAGCCCAACTCACTGGCCACCACAGGATCCTGACGGTTCTGCCACAATTGCGAGGTCGGTAAGGCCTCAACTTCAGTACTGGCAAATTGCGCTTCTTCATCGCTTTCTAAGCGCAGACGATAGCTTTCAAATTCAGCTTGAGTATATTGCGGTGTACCCGGATAGATCTCATAACGGCGTCCATTGACCAAATCCACCACATTGGCAGCATCATTCGGTACTTCAATTCGGGTGGCTTCCTGCGCCAGAATCATCACATCCGGTTTGCCTTCTTTTTCCGCACGCTGATAAAAGAAAATATCTTTTAAATTTTTACGGTCTTCTGACAGGTCACCGGCATAAATGGTATAGGGCCCAGAGGAGATAAATTCTTTCGGTCGCACCAGGTCAAAGCCGGTACGTACCGCCTGACTGGTGGTCAGGGCTTCAAACTGGCGAATGCCCCACGGCGCAGCCCACAGCATCAATCCGGCCTGAGCAATCAAAAACACCAGGGTCATCGGCACCAGTAGACGCGCCAATTGATGCCGACTGACGCCACTGCCATTCATCACGGCCATTTCATGGTCGACATATAAACGGCCAAACACCAGCATCAGTCCAATAAAGAAACCGAGCGGAAGAATCAGGGTCAAGAATTCAGGCAAACGGTAGCCAATAATGCTAAATAAAATGCCTGCATCCAGACGGCCTTGCGCCGCGACACCAAAATACTTGATCAGTCGACCGCCCATCATGATCAAGGTCAATAAGGCAATCACCACCAAGGATGTCGAGACAACTTGCTTGACCAGATAACGCCGAATAATCAAATTAATTCTTCCAAAATAAGGTCCATAAAACGAGTGCTAGTTTACCCGAATAGCAAAAATATAAAACCTAGGCCGCCCTGCCCATTGAAAATCTATTCGGATAAATGTTTCAATGACTGAATGATTTACCCATCTAGACAGGCGTGAAAACAGAATATGAAACTTACAATTAATACGTCATTCCCAGAGAATGGATCAAGTCAATCTTTGTTGATTTTAGTTGACTCAGAACAACTTCAGAATACAACCGCAACCTATCAAATCAATAATTTAGACACATTAATTGAAGCCTCTCAATTCAAGGCAGCGTTGGCGGAAAGCCTGAGCCTGATTGGTCAGGTGAGCCAGTCCAGCCATGCAGCACTAATTGGTTTAGGCAAGGTCGCTGAACTGCAACCGGCAAAACTTGCAAAAATCGCGCAAACTATTATTCAAGTCACTCAAAAAAAATTCAAACAGATTTCTGTAGATCTGACACAACTTCCACAAGAATTCCATTATCTGTTTGCGCTCTTCCTGACTCAGGCCAGCTATGGTTATGATGAATATAAATCCAAGAAGAATGAATTTGTGCTCGAGCAGATCGACCTGATTGCCACTCATAGCGTCTTAACTACCGAACAGTTGCAACAGGTACAAGCAGTGCAAAGCGGACAAAATCTGGCACGTGACCTGGGCAACCGTCCGGGCAATATCTGTTTCCCTGAATATCTTGCAGAACAGGCGGTGGCTTTGGCGGCTGAATATCCAGACCTACTTAAAGTCACAGTGCTGGATGAACAGCAAATGGCAGATTTAGGCATGGGCGCCTTCCTTGCGGTAAGTAAAGGTTCAGAGCGTCCTGGTCGGATTATCAGCATGGAATATCAGTCAGAGCGTAGCGAAGCACCGGTAGTCTTGGTGGGTAAAGGCATTACGTTTGATACCGGCGGTATTTCCCTTAAACCAGGCGCAGGCATGGACGAGATGAAATACGACATGTGCGGTGCAGCTTCTGTACTCGGTACAATGCGTGCATTGTGCGAAGCCCGCTTACCTCTACATGTGGTGGGAACCATCGCTGCAGCAGAAAACATGCCTTCAGGTAAAGCCACCCGTCCTGGTGATATCGTAACGACCATGAGCGGTCAGACGGTTGAAATCCTGAATACCGATGCCGAAGGTCGTTTGGTCCTATGTGATACCTTGACCTATGTAAAACGTTTTAATCCTGCTTTGGTGATTGATATTGCGACCTTAACCGGTGCCTGTGTGGTCGCTTTGGGTTCAGTACTAACGGGTCTGTTCACGCCAGATGATAAACTGGCAGCAGAACTAGAAGCTGCCGGCCAGCATTCCTTTGACCGGGTATGGCGTATGCCGGTACTGGAAGACTATCAGGAACAACTGGATTCACCATTTGCCGACATTGGCAATATCGGTGGTCCAAAAGCCGGTTCTGTGACTGCAGCCTGCTTCCTGCAACGTTTTACCCGTGAATATCGCTGGGCACATCTCGATGTTGCAGGCACAGCGTGGAACTCAGGTACCAATAAAGGCGCAACGGGCCGTCCAGTCCCATTATTAATGCAATTCCTGGCGAATCGCGTTCAAAGCAATGGCTAAAGTCAGCTTTTATTTATTTGAAAAAAGCCCTGAACGACAAGTGGACAGCACTTGTCGTTTATGTCGTAAGATTCTGCGTCAGCCGGCGCGGATCTGGTTACTGTGTGCCGATACAGATTTGCAACAGCAGCTAGATGAATGTTTGTGGAGTTTTGATCCAGTCAGTTTTATTCCACATGGTATTGACCAGCCTCAGGCCACGGTCTGTATTTCGGCGACACTACCGGAACAGTCCGACTGGATTATTTTCAATTTTAATCCGGAAGCACTTGAACCTTACGCAAAATTTAGTCACATTATTGAGATCATTGAAAACCATGAAACGGCTAAACAGCTGGGTCGTGAAAAATTCAAGCAATATCGTCGTTTAGGTATTGAACCGGACACCCATAAGCTTTAACCGATATCATCCACAAGGAGAGGCACGTGGCATTAAATGTAGGTCCCGATTTTAAACAGCGCTGGTTAAATGTGCCGGAAGCTGTACGTCAGACCTTTATCGATGACCTCTCTCGGATCTGCGATATTTTAAAGCCAGAAACGTCTTTGGAAGAATGGCAGAGTCGCGACCAGCGCTTGCAACAGGAATCTGAACGCAAGATCGAAGCCGCGTATGCGCAGCGCAAGGCCGAATTGATTGAAGAAGCCCGTATTCGCAAACAGCTTGCGCTTGAAAAGGCCTTGGCCGAGAAACGTGCCGAAGAACAGGTCTATCAAGAACAGCTACGTCATGAGGAACAGCGCAAATTTAGCGAACAGAGTCAGGCGCTCGCTGAAATAAATACGCATCTAGAGGCTGAAGTGCAGCACTATGTCGCACGTTATGCAAAAAATCCTGAGACGACTTTTGATTTTGCCAAAGGTCGCATCCAGATTGAGGACCAGTCCATTTTATCCGAATTAGAAAGTGTGCGTTTACGTCTGGAACTTGAGGCAGAAACCGTGATTGAACAGACCGTGAATGCACTTCGTGAAAAAATGCGTGCGGCAGCCAAAGAAGAAATCGAGTATATGCTGAAAAATTCTGAATTTTCTGATCAGCCTCACAATATTTAAATGATCCTTTCACATTAAAAAAGCCCGAAAATTCGGGCTTTTTTATCTTCTATGTCGCATCTTACAAAAAATCTGCCAGCATAAAGGCAGCATTTCCGAGCAGATAGCCAATGCTTAATAAAGTGCCAATCCAGAGGATGCCACCCGCAATATTGTAAAAGCTGAATGTGGCAAAGCTCATATGCGCTGAACCGGCGGCAAAAGGGCCAAATGAGCGGACAAAGGGAATAAAACGTGCGATTAAAATAGTTTTACCGCCATGTTTCATAAAATAGTGGTTGGTTTTCACCATATATTCCGGCTTGAAATAACGTGAATGTTGATTGAAATATTTTAAACCGAGAACTTTTCCGGTGTAATAATTCACGCTATAGCCCAGCACCGAGGCAGTGAATAACAACAGCCCCATCGAATGCAGGGTCACCAGATCGCTGCTGGCGCACAAAGCTCCCACAGCCAACAATAGACTGTCGCCGGGCAGGAAAAAGAAAAACACCGAACCGGTTTCTGCAAAAATCACCAGAAACAGGATTGCATAAATCCATACCCCATATTGATCGAGCAATAGCGGCAATGACTGTTCCAAGTTAAGTAAAAAATCGAGCATTCGACCCGTCCACCAAGGCAATATTTGCAAGTTGAACTGCTGATTATCCCGAAAAATAAAAAAACAGTCTAATTTTTCAATCAGACTGTTCAGTAAATCAACATTTCTTTTATTTTAAGAAACCATTTTCAGCCAGGAAATCCATGCTGATTTTTGATTGTTCAGTGGTTTCGGCGGCTTTATCGCCGAGCAATAAACGCTCGATATAACGTGCCAATACATCCACTTCCAGATTGACCTTGCTACCGACTTTCCAGGTACCGATATTGGTCCGTTCAGCAGTATGTGGAATCAGGTTCAGACTAATCACGCTACCACGCAAATGATTAATCGTTAGACTGATGCCGTCGACTGTGACCGAGCCTTTTTCTGCGAGATATTTGGCAATTTCAGCAGGTGCAGTCACTTCATAATAAATTGAACGTGCATCTTCACGTACCAGGGTGATCTCGCCGACTGCATCGACATGACCTGACACAATATGACCGCCAAAACGCGTAGTCGGCAACATGGCTTTTTCAACATTGACAGGTTGACCGGCTTTCCAGGTGCCGAGCGTGGTCCGGTTCAGACTTTCACGGGAAACATCAGCCGCATACCAGTTCTCGCCCCAGTCGATCACGGTCAGGCAGATACCATTGGTCGCGATAGAATCACCCAGATGTACATCAGACATGTCCAGATCGGTCTGGATGCGTAAACGTACATCACCACCAACGCTTTGCAGACTTTCGACTTTGCCGAGGCTTTCGATAATACCTGTAAACATTTTTATTTCCTTTTCAATTCTTTTACCAGAGGGCCAACTGGGTACTAACGCCGGTCGTATCCACACCACCCAATTCTGCATAATGATGCAGCTGGCTGAGTAATTGACGGATCGGTGGACCTGACTTGGCGTGGGTATCGGTAATCACAATAAATTCCAGCACGCGGGCACGTTCAGACTGGCGCTGTTTGCTAACACGATAACGCGGCACATCCTGGGTTAGCAAGGTCACCCGGCCACGTTTCAGATTGGCCTGTAACAAATCGGTAGCGCTGATATTACCGTCAGTTGAATAACTGGTCAGAATGAAACGTGCATTGATGGTGGCCAACAGGCTCTCGTAAGCTTCTTTGGCATATTTAGAGGAATTGTACTGGCTCGGACGCTCTTTGCGCCATGCCCGGTCAATCCCGCTCTTAAAGCCCTTGGTATCTGGAGTCGGCAAATCGGCCTGATCCCATAAGGTCAGCGCATTCAGCACATGATAATTACTGCTATAGGCATGCTGATTATACGGTGGATCCAGATAAGCTACATCTACTTCAAAACCACTCATCTGGTTGGCCAAATGCTGGGCATCGACACACCACATTTCTGCGGCCATTCCTTTTTTCTGATCCGATTCACAAAAACGACTTGGCGTTAACCATAGTAAAGATTCAATCCGTTCCAGCGCAGTTTGGGTTTTCCCGCCCCAACCATGGTGAAAGCTTTTGAAAACACCAGAAGTATTGCTGACAAAACTGGCGGAATACAGCAAGGGTGCCAGCAAGGCAGACATTTCCACATCATCAATTGCACCTTGTGCCTGCCAGGCTGCAATCTGCTGACGGATGGCATCAATACGCATGCCGTTACGACGTTTAAAGAACAAACGATCACGGGCTGGATCATAAATTTCATCATTACGCGGACACAGGTTATGCGTCACCCAGCCTTTAACTTCCGGCAGACGGTTCAGATAATCAATCGCTTTCTGATAGCCACCGAGTTCTTTAAATGCCGGTGCTTCAGTACAGGCCAGTACCGCATGATTCAGCGCATGGCTATACGGTTCCCAGTCATTGGCAATGACGCGATAACCATTCTGACGGGCCAAACGCGAGACCACGCCTGAACCTGCAAAAAAGTCAGCAAAGATTGGAGCACGGCCATCGCTACGTTTCAGGGTTCCCGTACTCTCCAGAGCTTCCAGAATTAAATGCAGTAAACGGCGCTTATTGCCCAGATAGGGAACCAGTTGATGGAAAAGATATTCATCGGTGGTACGTGCCGCATGGCGACGTTTATGATAAACAGTAGACTCTGAACTCATAATGTCTCTTGAAAAGGAATTAGCCTAAAGCGCACGTCATCACCCAAGCGAGTTACATCGCGCAGCTTAAATCGGAGTTGTTCGGCCATATGGCTAAATTCTGCATTAAACATGGTACGCGCAGACTGACCCAATAGGGTCGGTGCAACGTAACTGATCAGTTCATCAACCAATTTTTGTTGTAAAAATGCCGTAGATAAGGTCGCCCCTGCTTCCACCAAGACATCATAAATCTGATGCTGTTGAACCAGTTGCTTTAATAATTCTGCTAAAGGCTGTACCGGCAAGTGTAGCACACCCAGATCTGCAAGCTCCTGACGAAATGGTCCCATCACCATCACGGTGTCGGCTTGCACTAAAATTTTTGCGTTGAGTGGTAAACGCCCCTGACGGTCCAGAATAATCCGTTTCGGTTGCACCACTGTCTTGATATCTTCAACGCCATCCAATTGACGCACATTCAGCTGACAGTCATCCGCAAGAACTGTATCAATTCCGGTGATCACCGCGCCTGAAATTGCACGCCAATGCTGCACATCCTGACGCGCTTCCACACCGGTAATCCATTTCGATTCACCCGATGCCATGGCAGTACGACCATCCAGGCTTGAGGCAATTTTTAAACGCACATACGGCTGACCAGTCGCCATGGCTTTCAGGAAGCCTTGATTCAGCTGATGCGCTTCATCTTCACAGATGCCAACGTCTACCTCAATGCCAGCATCTTTCAGGATCTGTACACCCTTGCCGGCCACCAGCGGATTGGGATCAGGACAGGCCACGACAACTTTAGCCACGTCTGCCTCGACTAAGCCTTTGGCACAAGGCGGCGTCCGGCCATAATGCGCACAAGGTTCTAAAGTCACATAAGCGGTTGCACCACGTGCCTGCTCACCCGCCTGACGCAGCGCAAACACCTCGGCATGCGGCTGTCCTGCCTGGGGATGAAAACCCTCACCAATGACGATGCCATCTTTAACAATGACACAGCCGACATTCGGATTCGGTTTGGTGGAATATTGCCCCTGACGTGCCAATTCAATGGCCCGGCGCATCCAGATTTGATCTTGATTCAGTTCAGCCATGCTTATTCTTGTAATTCTCGTTGTTGCATCTGTTCAATCTGATGACGAAAAGCTTCGACATCCTGAAAATCCTGATAGACCGAAGCGAAACGCACATAAGCAACATGATCAAGTGCGAATAAAGACTGCATCACGATTTCACCGATGGTACGTGATTTCACATCACGCTCACCCAGACGGCGAATCTGTAGCTGAATATCGCTCAGCACTGTTTCAATCTGCTCCTGGGTCACCGGGCGTTTTTGCAAGGCATGCATCAGGGAACGGCGTAATTTGGCTTCATCGAAAGGTTCATTTTTGCCATCCGACTTGATGACGCGCGGCATCACCACTTCATAGCTTTCAAAGGTAGTGAAGCGTTCATTACAACTGACACATTCACGGCGACGACGAATCTGACAGCCTTCAGCTGCCAGGCGTGAATCAATCACTTTACTGTCTGCAGTATTGCAAAATGGGCAATGCATAGCGGTTTAATTGAACAAATCCAGATGGATTCCGAGTGTAGCAAAAATTACAAACTTTGTAGAGTTTTACGCAACATATAGAAAAAAAACAGCCCATTCGGGCTGTTTTACACTATATATTGATTATGGTGTATTTATTATTATTCGACACGTTCGCCATGTTGGCTTAAATCCAGACCCATACGCTCATCATCAGATGCCACACGGATTCCAATGATCAAGTCAATGACTTTCAGGATAATGAAGGTCATGATCGCAGAGTAAGCAATGGTTGCCAGTACACCTTCCACTTGCACCCAAAGCTGATGCATGACATTGGCAGGGGCATTGTCACCCATGATGAATTCGCTAGCAAAGAACGCGGTTAAAATCGCGCCGACAATACCACCTACACCATGCAAACCAAAAGCATCTAAAGAATCATCGGCTTTCAATGCGCGTTTCAGTGCAGTAATCCCCCAGAAACATACCACACCACCGATCAGACCCATCGCCAATGCACCGCCTACAGTCACAAAACCTGCAGCTGGAGTAATGACCACCAGACCAGCAACTGCACCCGATACACCGCCTAATACAGAAGCTTTACCACGTGCCAGTTTTTCAGTGATTAACCAAGAGATGGCTGCGGCCGCTGCTGCGACTTGAGTCACGATCAAAGCATAGCCTGCAGAACCGTTGGCACCTAATGCAGAACCACCGTTGAAACCGAACCAGCCTACCCAAAGCAAAGATGCACCGACCACAGTAAGCGTTAGGTTATGCGGTGCCATAGATTCACGACCCAAGCCCATACGTTTGCCTAACATATACGCTGCTACCAGACCGGCAACACCCGAGTTGATATGTACAACCGTACCACCGGCAAAATCAAGCGCGCCGTCGTTACCTAACCAGCCGCCACCCCATACCCAGTGGGTAATTGGTGCATAGACGATCACCACCCAAAGTGCGATGAAAGCAACGAAAGCACCAAATTTCATACGTTCTGCAATCGAACCGCTGATGATGGCAACCGTAATGATGGCAAAGGTCATTTGGAAAATCACAAACAGGATTTCAGGAATCGTGCCTGAAAGCGCCTCTGTGGTAATACCGGCCAACATGAACTTGTCCAGACCGCCTATAAAGGCATTGCCTTCACCGAAAGCTAGGGTATAACCAATAATCACCCAGGCAATACTGACCACAGCCGCAGCAATAAAGCTATGTGCCATCGTCGCCAGAACGTTTTTCTTACGGACCATACCACCATAAAATAGCGCCAAGCCAGGAATGGTCATGAGTAAAACTAGAGCGGTAGAGGTTAAAACCCAGGCGGTATCGCCGGTATCTAGCGTTGGTTCTTCTTCTGCAGGTGCTGCAGCTTCAACTGGCGCTGCTTCAGCAATTGCTGTTGTAGTGTCTGTTGTTGTATTTGTTGTATCGCCTGCTTCTTCAACAAGCACAATTTCTTCTGTCGGTGTTGTTGCTGTTGCAGCTTCTTCAGCCCATGCAACAGAACCACCAAAAAGAGCGCCGGCCATGCCGAACGCGAGTAGCATTTTTTTCATTCGTATCCCCCAACCAAGTTTTTGTGAGTTATTAGGTACTCAGCAAACTTCGTGCCAAGTTAGACAGCGTCTGCACCTGTTTCACCTGTACGAATACGGATGACTTGTTCTAAGTTAGTCACGAAAATTTTTCCGTCACCGATTTTTCCAGTGCTCGCCACACGAGTAATAGATTCAATCACCGCGTCTACCATTTCATCGCTAATCGCGATTTCAATTTTGACTTTCGGCAAGAAATCTACAACGTATTCAGCACCACGATAGAGTTCAGTGTGGCCTTTTTGACGACCAAAGCCTTTCACTTCAGTTACAGTGATGCCTTGAACACCAATTTCAGACAATGCTTCGCGAACATCGTCTAATTTAAAAGGTTTTACAATTGCAGTTACGAGCTTCATGTTTGTTTTCCTTCGGCTTATTTCACCAGTAAGGTTTTACGTTCAAATTTCATGCCAAGATTCCTAAGGTCGGGGGAAATTAGAAAGCCTGGCATGTGGTTTATTTATACCTTATTTTATACGGATAAAGGCTTTGAATCTTCAAAAAATAGACATTTTTTATGTGGATTTTTACAATATCTTTAATCGAATAAGTCTATATTTTGTCTGAAATACTATAGTCTGCATTTTAGCAATGCTAAACTGTGCGCTCCTTTCTACGGCGATGGATCAGACAATGATTGAAACTTTATTACAAGCAATTTTGCAGCAAGTCGAACAACCTAAGAAAGATTTAGAACATAATATCCGTGCCCTATTAAATGAAGCTGTATCTAAAATGGATTTGGTGTCTAAAGAAGAAATAGAACGTCAGCGTACTGCCCTAAATAATGCCAATCATCGCCTGAATGATTTACTGAAACAGGTGGAAGCATTAGAAGAGAAAATTTCGAACAAAAAGTAAGCACAACTACAGTGCACAAAAGACACCAGAACGATAAAAATAACGCACCATATTGGAACAATAATAATGTCTTTTGCTAAAATTTATACGCGAGGCTTGCTGGGCCTGCATGCGCCTTTAATTGAAGTCGAAGTTCATGTCAGTTCGGGTATGCCTTCACTCACTATAGTGGGGCTTCCCGAAGCAGCGGTACGTGAAAGTAAAGACCGGGTACGCTCTGCCATTTTGAATAGCGGCTTTCAATTTCCGACCAAACGTCTGACCATTAATCTGGCGCCAGCAGATCTACCGAAAGATGGATCACGTCTGGATTTACCGATTGCATTAGGCATTTTAGTGGCTTCAGGCCAGCTGCCTGAAGATTGTACTGAGCATCTGGAGTTTATTGGCGAGTTGGCCCTCGATGGTCAATTACGTCCTGTCAGCGGCACCTTAAGTATTGCCATTGCCTGTCAAAGTGACCAGCATCAACTGATTTTGCCTGGCCCCAATGCACAGGAAGCCTGTCAGCTCCCAGACTTTAAAGTCTTTGCAGCCAATCATTTAAAAGAAGTGTGTGAACATCTTTCCCAAGCGCAGCGCTTACCGCAAATAGAAGCCAGTCCACTCAATACAGACCATTTTTATAAGTTTGATCTGGCGGATGTAAAAGGACAATTACGACCACGGCGTGGCTTGGAAATTGCTGCGGCAGGTGGTCATTCCCTGCTGTTTCGAGGCCCACCCGGAACAGGCAAGACCTTGCTGGCTTCTCGATTGGCCAGTATTTTGCCGCCCTTAAAGACGCAGGAAAATCTGGAAGTGGCCAGTATTTATTCGGTGGCGAATGCCAATCACCCTTTTGGACAACGGCCGTTTCGAGCACCACACCATACTGCTTCTGCGGTGGCATTGGTCGGTGGCGGCTCACACCCCAAGCCAGGAGAAATTACCCTGGCACATTTAGGGGTTTTATTTCTGGACGAACTGCCTGAATTCGACCGCAAAGTGCTGGAGGTTCTACGTCAGCCTTTGGAAGCCAAGGAAATCGTCATTTCCCGGGCATCACGCCAAATTACCTTTCCGGCTAATTTCCAGTTGGTGGCTGCCATGAATCCATGTCCATGTGGGTATGCATTCAATCAAGATATCCGCTGCCAATGTTCACCCGAAAGTATTAAACGCTATCAGAACCGGATTTCAGGCCCGTTGCTGGATCGGATTGATTTGCATATTGATGTACCGCCATTACAAGCGCATGAATTACAGGACAATCGACCTACAGAAAACTCAGAAACGGTTAGACAACGCGTCATTGCAGCCTATGAAATTCAGATGCAACGGCAAAATACCTTGAATATGAGTTTGAGTCCAAAGCAGTTAGAGCAATATGCCGCATTAGATCAGTCTGCTCAGAATATGCTTGAAATGGCTCAGCAAAAACTGAATTTATCAGCGCGCGGCTATCATCGGGTCTTGCGTGTTGCACGCACCATTGCCGATTTAAATCAAAGTCCAGATATTCAAAGTCAGCATCTTTCGGAGGCCCTGTCTTATCGCGGGCAGCAGCAGATTTAGATCATTAAAAAAAGGCGACCCAAGGTCGCCTTTTTATCTAAAGAGGATTAGAAGCTATAACCCAGTCCAAATACGACTTTATTCTTTTGTTTTTCATCAAAACGATCATAACCACCCAAGATATAATTCATGCTTGCAGTTACACCTGTGTCACCAAGTGGCTTGCTTAAACCGATGTCAAAATGACGGAAACCAAAACTTTCTGTAGTTCCTTCAATAAAGTCACCTGATTTTTCATAAGCGTATAAGCCTAAAGCTGTATCCAAGCTGAAATCTTGTGGTAAAGCATAGCTATAAGTAGCTTTTAAATAGGTATCACCTGCATTGCCCCAAGTAGTATCTTCAAGAAGAGTTTGTGCTGTAACGCCCAAATCTTTATAGCTCATACCCAGTAACAGCTCAAATCCATCAGAATTGACATCAGATTCATAATAATAATAGTAGGTCGTACCGATCGTTAAACCTAAGTCATCATTGACTGCATGGCTATAGCCAGCATAGAAGTTATTTTCGAAAGCATCACGTCCTTCTTCAGACAAAGGGTAATCTAGCGTAGATCCCCACCAACCTGCATAGAAGCCAGACGCATGGTTATAATCAAGTCCACCTTGTAAGGTAGCGCCGCTATTTTCAGGAATGTTAGTAATACCACGCAAGTTATAGCTCGAAAGTACGCTGATATTTCCAGATACCGTATGTTCAGCAACAGGTTCTTCAGCAAAAGTAAAAGAAGATACAGCGCCCAATAAAGCAAGAGATAATACTTTTAATGTTAATTTCATTGTGTGGCTCCCCCAGATCGTCTGAGACGTTTTTATGATCATTGATTAAACTCAAGCTCAAAATTTGCAAGAGCTATGCCAATCTGGATAAAAGGAACCAAAATAATAAATCTAAAAAGACAAATAAAACTTAAGTTATTGTTTTTAAATTAAAATTTAAATTATGAAAAACTGAATTATCTAGGCTTTCTTTTAAATAAATGTATTTAAGGCTATTTCATCACTTTTTTAATACTTATACATAATCATTTACAATTTGCCCCATTTTGATTCCATTTTTGTAATGATTAAAATTTGTGCTAAAAAATAGTGCGTAATTTTTGATCATATTTTTCTCCCGTTTCAAAATAAATAAGCTGATCACATTCATTTCACCACTTTAGAAATATCATTTATAATTTCCAATAAAATTATGTTTTTACTCACTTTTTACCGATAGGTTAGAAATTAATCACCTCAAATCCTTGCTATTGTTTAATTTGAGTTAAAAAAATCTAAACTTTAGTGGAATATATCCAATAAAAAATGACATTTTTTCAGCAATTCTTATACAATTCCTAAAAAATTCCGATCAATTTGTATAAGGCTCTCTTCCCAATGCAAAATTCAAAAAAATTAACATTAGCAGTTTTGATTCAGGCTGCTTTGGTTTCTACCGCTTTCGCTAGCGAGCAAAGCGAGTCTAAAGGTTTTGTAGAAGATGCTGAAGGTTCTGTACTTTTCCGTACCGGCTATTTGCACCGTGACAAGAAAAATAACGTACCAGATACGAGCTCATTTGCACAAACTGCGATTGTTAAACTAGACTCTGGCTTTACTCAAGGTACTGTAGGCTTTGGTGCTGGTATTATTGGTGATGCTTCATTTAAATTGGGTGAAAATGGTCATACTGGCAATGATATGATCCCAGTCCACCCTCAAAATAATGCTGATGGTACTAAAGATGCTTATGACCACTGGGCTCGTGGCGGTGCTTATGTAAAAGCTCGTGTATCAAATACGACTGCGACTTACGGTACTCAGGTTTTAGACTTACCTGTACTTGCAAGCAATACTGCGCGTTTAGTGCCTGAATACTATACTGGCGTATTGGTTCAAAGTAACGAAATTGAAAACTTAAACCTGATTGCTGGTAAATTCACAGAAAATCAGCTTTCCAACCAAATCAATTCCGATGGTGCAAAGCTGGATCGTGCAGTGGTTTGGGGCGCGAAATATAAATTTAATGATGCAGTTAATGCTTCTTATTATGGTACAGACATTAAAGACCGCTTAGACCGCCACTATGTTAATGCCAACTATAGCTATGCATTGGCAGATAAAAGCACATTAACTCATGATTTCAGTGGTTACCATACAAAATGGGATAAAGAAGCAAATCCATATCTTTATTCTCAAATCGGCTCACCAGATGATTCATTCGATAATACTATTTTAGCTTTATCTACAACTTATAATCATGGTCCACATAATGTCATGCTTGCTTACCAGCAAAATTTTGGTAACACTGGCTATGACTATGGTTTGGGTACAGGCGTAGGTGATGGTAAACAATCGATTTATATGCCGAATTCATACCTGTCTGACTTTATTGGTAATGACGAAAAATCAGCGCAACTTCAATATACATTTGACTTTGGTGCTGTAAATGTTCCTGGATTATCTTGGACATCTGCTTTTGTTTATGGTTGGGATATTAAAGCTACTAACAATGCAGGTACTATGATCAGTGATAATGAGCATGAGCGCGAATTCTTTAACCAAGTGAAATATACTGTTCAGTCTGGTTTTGCGAAAGATGCAAGCTTACGTCTTCGTCATTCTTACTACCGTGCAAGTGATGATTATCAATCTAACTATATTGGTGACACTAATGAATGGCGTATCTGGTTAGACATTCCTGTGAAATTATTCTAATTCACACGAATTTCAAGTCATAAAAAAACCTGCACAATGTGCAGGTTTTTTTATTCCAGGCTTTAAAAAGTTAAAACCTGGACGACAAAAAGCAATTATTTATTTGCTTCTGCATAAGCTTCGATTGAGCTCATAACTTCTTGTTTCGCAACATCAGCACCTTCCCAACCACTCAGCTTGACCCATTTACCTGGCTCAAGATCTTTGTAATGCTGGAAGAAATGTTCGATCTGGCTGATCAACAATGGAGGAAGATCAGTATATTCCTGAACATCTTTGTAGATTGGAGTCAGTTTGTCATGTGGAACTGCAACCAGTTTCGCATCAACACCACCATCATCTTCCATGTTCAATTTACCGACAGGACGGCAACGAATCACAGAACCTGGCTCTACTGGATGAGGCGTTACAACCAGTACGTCTAATGGATCACCATCAAGCGATAGTGTGTTTGGTACATAACCGTAGTTTGCTGGGTAGAACATTGCTGTACCCATGAAACGGTCTACAAATAACGCATCAGAATCTTTATCGATTTCGTATTTGATTGGTGCTGCATTTGCAGGAATTTCGATGATCACATAGATATCGTTTGGCGCATCTTTACCCGCTGGGATATTGCTGTAGCTCATAGCATCACTCTTTAACAAGTTATATCTTTTAAAAAACCGCGACAATTATAACGGTTTTTAAAGATTTTTTTGGATTTTAAAATATCGAACTGTAAATATGTCCGCAGACCTGATGACTTAAACTAACTTGATGATCAGCAGCAATAAAGCTACCGGACATAACATCGAGAGCAACCATACGATAGAGCGTAAAGTCGCCCAGTTGGCCAAATAGCAGATTCCGTACAACACACGAAAAACCAGATAAGCTACACCAAAAGTCATCACTACACTTTGCGGCACCACCATATATTCCGCCATTAGAATAGCAGCAATAAAGAGTGGCAAACTTTCAAAGCTATTCTGCTGGGCAGCATTCGCGCGACTGGCCAAGCCTGAAGACTTTTCTAAAAATGCCCGTGGGTTCTGATTGTCTTTGCTGCTGAAGCCTGCTGATTTTTTTGCAATCAATGTAAACACATAAGGCAAAAGACAAGCGGCCAAAATGAGATAAATAACCCCACTAATGCTGTGCATCTGTTTTTTCTCATGAAAATTTTATCTCTATCATAGCATGGCATTTCGTGAATAAATTTTGTTAAATAGAGTGCTTTTTATTACTTGTTAAGGATTCACTATGGTCGCGCCTGATCAAAATGAAATGTTCGATGTCCTCGAGAAACAACGCCAGCATCAACGTCAAGTGGATCGCGTATTAAAAATTGTCCTGCCGATTGTGGCATTTCTGATGGCTGTCATTTGTGCCAATATGAATATCTGGTCACCAATCTTCACCTTTGCCATTTTATGGATTGCCTTTTATTTCGTCGGTATCAAGCGTATGCCTCTCTGGCACTGGCTGGTCGCGATTCTGGTGTATTGCTTGGTCGATAACATTCTAAGTTATGGCAGCTTTAATCAAACCGGATTTACTCGCCAGTTTGGCACCATGTTTATCTTCTTGGGAGTAGTTGGTGTAGGTCGTCCTTATTTTGATCGCTGGTTAATGAAAAAATAAAAAGTCCAAATCAAAAAAAGCGCCTGACGGCGCTTTTTTTTCTTATAGGTATTAGGCTGTTTTACGTAAATCTTTACGCAGGATTTTACCTACGTTTGATTTTGGCAATTCATCCATAAACTCGACATAACGTGGACGTTTATAACCGGTCAGGTTTTCTTTAGCGAATGCTAAGACTTCTTCTGTGGTTAAAGACGGATCTTTTTTCACAACAAACAGTTTTGGCACTTCACCCGATTTTTCATCTGGCACACCAATCGCAGCCACTTCCAGTACTTTTGGATGAGTTGCTACAACCTCTTCAATCTCAGATGGATAGACGTTAAAACCAGACACTAGAATCATGTCTTTCTTACGATCTACAATTTTCACATAACCACGTGAATCCATAACACCGATATCACCGGTACGGAAGAAGCCATTCACCATGACCTTTTCAGTTTCATCTGGACGGTTCCAGTAGCCTTTCATGACCTGAGGACCACGGATTGAAATTTCACCTTGCTCACCCAGTGGAACTTCATTGCCTTCATCATCCAGAATAGCCACTTCAGTCAATGGCAATGGAATACCGATGGTGCCACTGAATTCTTCAGATGCAGGTGGGTTTGCTGTTGCCACCGGAGAAGTTTCAGACAAGCCATAACCTTCAACGATATTGGTTCCGGTAACTTTCTTCCATGCTGCTGCAGTAGAAGGAAGTACGGCCATACCGCCGCCCATCGCCATTTTTAGTTTGCTATGATCAAGTTGCTTAAACTCTTCATTGTTTACCAGCGCATTGAACAGTGTATTCACTGCCGGGAAGAAAGTCGGTTGATATTTACGTAGTTCTTTCATCACCGCAGGTAAATCACGCGGGTTTGGAATCAGAACGTTCGCCTGACCTTTGTACATACCGTAAAGTGCGCATACCATGAATGCAAAGATATGATAAAGCGGCAAGGCACAGAAAATACGGTCATCTGGCTGACCATCTTGCGCACCAAATTTACTCTGGAAGATGCCGTCACACTGCAACATGTTCGCAACCAGGTTACGATGTGTCAGTTCAGCACCTTTAGATACACCCGTCGTACCACCTGTGTATTGAAGAACTGCTGTATCACTAAGGGTCAATTCAGGGCGTTTATAGTTACTTGGATTAACTTTAGATAACGCCGCATTAAATCTCACATGGCCTGGAATATCCCAAGCTGGAATTTGCTTGCGCACAGAACGCAAGACAAAATTTACCAAAGTTCCTTTCAAGGCACCCAGCATGTCACCGACAGAAGCGACCACGACATGCTTCACTGGTGTTTTACCAATAATCGCTTGATAAACAGAAGCAAAGTTTTCAATAATCACCAGTACTTCAGCACCTGAGTCATTCAATTGATGCTCAAGTTCACGCGATGTGTAGAGTGGATTCACGTTGACCAATACCAAACCTGCGCGGAACACCCCAAGTGCCACAACCGGATACTGAAGAACGTTTGGCATCATCACTGCCACACGTGTGCCTTTTGCCAACCCCAAGCTTTGTAGATAAGTTGCAAACTTGCGGCTCGCCTCTTCCAATTCATTGAAAGTCATGGCCTTATCCATAAAGATAAAGGCATCACGCGAGCCGAATTTTTGGAAATTACGCTCAAAAATATCTACTAGAGAAGTATTTTCTGCTGGTAATTCTACTGTTTCTGGAATCCCTGTTTTTTGGTATTCAGCAAACCAAATTTTTTCCATAATGGCCATCTCTCCAATCATAATCCTTAGTATTTCAACTGTTTTTTTCAATATCACACGCCATTTTTAGACTTGTATATGTGCGATATTGCATCCATCTTGTTGAATCGTTGTTCATATATAACGTATTTCGCAGGATGGATGCTAGTCTTATCTTTGAATCAACAGTTTATTTGCTTTTTGATATCCGCGTGGTAAAAGCTGTCCTTTTGCACCGCGCTTACCGATATATTTGCGCAAATCATCCCCTTTTAATTTTAACTGCTGTTGTCCTGCAAGCACTTGAATTATTTCATCAAGCTTGAATATTGTCATGGACAAAACTTGATCACCATCTTCAAGTTGTATCAATTTATTTCCTTTACCTTTGTTCAATACAGGTAATTCTGCTAAATCGATAATCAACAGGCGTCCTGCTGAACTGAGCAGTGCAACATGCGTGACATCATCGAGTGGCTGCAGGTTCATGACCTCTGCCCCTTCAGATAAATTCAGGAAAGCTTTCCCCGCTTTGGCACTGGTATCCAGCTGCTTGGCTTGGGTTTTAAAGCCATAGCCTTTGTTGCTTGCTGCTAGAATTTCAGTTTCATCCTCTGCCACCAGAACCTGTTTAAAACCTACCCCGCTGCCTGGAGACAGTTTTGAACTGAGTGGTTCGCCGAGACCACGCGCAGATGGCAGCGTGTTGATGGCCAAGGCATAGCTACGCCCAGTGTCATCTAATACATAAACGCGTTGGTTGGATTTGCCCTGTGCATGACTCAAGTACTGATCACCGGCACGGAAATTCAGATTTTCTGCATCAACTTCATGGCCTTTGGCACAGCGAATCCAGCCAGCTTCTGATAACACCACCGTCACCGGATCGGCCGGCAACATTTCAGTTTCATTGATTGCAGCAGCTTCGGCACGCTGTACGATTGGCGAACGGCGATCATCACCAAATTTCTTGGCATCGTCTTTCAGTTCAGAAATAATCAGGCTTTTTAAAGATTCCGGATTGGCCAGTTGTTCACGAATTACTGCAGCTTTCGCTTCCAGCTCTTCCTGTTCGCGGCGCATTTCCATTTCTTCAAGCTTGGCCAAATGACGCAATTTCAGTTCCAGAATCGCTTCGGCCTGAATCTCGTCAATATTAAAACGCTGCATCAGTACCGGCTTGGGCTGATCTTCTTCACGAATAATCTGAATCACTTCGTCAATATTTAGATAAGCAATGATCAGACCACCAAGAATATGCAGGCGTTTTTCGATCTTGTTCAGATGATATTGCAGACGACGCGTTACCGTGGTTTTACGGATCTCAATCCATTCCAGTAAAATACGACGAATCGATTTCACCTGTGGACGGCCATCGGCACCAATCATGTTCATATTGACACGATAACTGGATTCCAGATCGGTGGTGGCAAACAAGTGACTCATCACCGATTCGGCATCAATGCGATTCGAACGCAGGACAATGACCAAACGGGTTGGATTAGCATGATCCGACTCATCCCGCACATCGCTGACCAGTGGCAGTTTTTTGGCCTGCATCTGATCGGCAATCTGAGTGATGATTTTGGAACCTGACACCTGATATGGAAGTTCAGTAATAATAATTTCGTTTTTATCTATGGTATATACCGCACGCATGCGGTAGCTGCCACGCCCTGTGGTCTGAATTTTTAACAGTTCAGCAGGCGGGGTGATAATTTCGGCTTTTGTCGGCAAATCTGGCGCAGGAATATAGTCTGCGATTTTTTCATCGGTCAGGTTCGGATTACGAATCAGCGCAATCGTACCTTTGACCACTTCACGCAGGTTATGCGGTGGAATGTCAGTGGCCATACCGACTGCAATGCCAGTGGTACCATTCAGCAGAATATTCGGTACACGTGCCGGCAAGTTCACCGGTTCTTTCATCGAACCGTCAAAGTTGTCCTGCCATTCACAGGTGCCCTGTCCCAGTTCAGACAGTAATAGTTCACTGTACTGGGAAAGCTTGGCTTCGGTATAACGCATCGCTGCGAAAGACTTTGGATCATCTGGTGAACCCCAGTTGCCCTGCCCTTCAATAAACGGGTAACGATAACTAAAGGGCTGTGCCATCAGCACCATGGCTTCATAACAGGCCGAATCACCATGCGGATGGTATTTACCCAGTACGTCACCGACTGTACGTGCCGATTTCTTTGGTTTGCTGGTCCATTTCAGGCCCAGCTCACTCATGGCATAGACAATCCGGCGCTGTACCGGTTTCAGGCCATCGCTAATATGAGGGAGTGCCCGATCCATAATCACGTACATGGCGTAATTCAGATAAGCTTGTTCGGTAAATTCTGCTACGGAGCGGTTTTCTGTCGCATGATGCGCAAGGCTTGTCATAACAACCTATAGTCCTAAATAATTCGTTTTTGTATCAATGTTTCTTATGCTAAGTCGTGGCTGTAGATGACACAAGGGCATCAAATCGTTCAGCGCGACAATTTGTGTCTTATGGCCTAAAAATATCCACTTTATAGGCCCTAAGCAACTAAAAAATCATTCCCTTTATAAGCCCATCGATTCGAGGGTCTTGCCTTTGGTTTCTTCACCCAAGACCAGAATCACAATCGCGACAGCGACCAGAACTGCCGTAAACATG
This sequence comes from Acinetobacter sp. L-24, assembly GCF_056857555.1. The sequence goes on from NZ_JBSXNI010000040.1 coordinate 264,625, forward strand.
GTAAAGACATAGCTAAAGCCATTCGGCATACCCATCAGATGGGTTACAGCAAAAGGTGCCGCGATACCGCCAATCCGGCCAACAGCCCCGGCCCAGCCTGAACCAAAGGCACGGATATTGGTCGGATATTGTTCCGGCGTATAAGTATAGAGTACGCCCCAGGCACCCAGATTAAAGAAGGACATCAGACAGCCCCAAATCACGATTTCAGTAACACTACCCGACTGACCAAAGAAATAGGCAGAAATCGCGCACATGCCAATAAAGCCGGCCAAAGTCGGCTTACGACCGAGTTTTTCGACCAGCCATGCCGCCACCAGATAACCGGGCAACTGCGCCAGAATCATAATCAGCACATATTCAAAAGACTGGACAATGCTATAGCCTTCTTTGACCAGTAAACTTGGCAACCAGGTAAAGATGCCATAATAGGAAAAGATAATACCGAACCAGATCAGCCAGAGCATAAGCGTACGGCGCGCAAAGATACCCGACCATAACTGGGAAAATGAAATATTCTGCTTCTCTGCGACCGGTTTCACTTCAAAAATTTCATAGACTTGAACGCCACATTGACGCTCAATCTTTTTCACCAGTGCCGAAGCTTCCTCTATACGGCCACGGTTAATCAGGAAAGGAATAGATTCCGGCACCATTTTCCAGATCACGATGGCATACAGCGCAGGCAGGCCACCAATCATGAAAGCGGTTTGCCAGCCAAAATCTGGAATGATAAAGCGCGATACTAGCGCCGCGACCAGCCAGCCCAGCCCCCAAAAACTTTCCAGCAAGACAATAAAACGGCCACGTACATGCGCAGGAATATATTCACTAACCAGCGTTACGGCCACGGGTAGCTGACCACCCAAGCCCAAACCGACGATAAAACGGAATACCAGCAGCCAGGTCAGATCCGGTGCAAAAGCACAAGCTGCAGTGGCCAGGCTATAAATGACCAGGGTCGCAGCAAAGACTGTTTTACGGCCAAAACGGTCTGCCAGGCCACCTGAACAAATCGCCCCGATCGCCATGCCGACAAAACCGATCGATACCACCCAGCTTTTTTGATCGGCACTCATCTGCCAGTCTTCAGCCATTTTTGCCAGGATAAAGGAAATCAATCCGGTATCCATCGCATCAAACATCCAGCCCAGTCCAATCACCACCAGCAAGGTGTAGTGAAACCTACCAATCGGTAAGCGTTGTATGCGAGAAACTAAATCCATAACAAAAATCTCTGATCAGGTGGAACGGGAGATGCTGCTTTCTCAACAGGTGGGCTGCTTTATATTTTTTATACTACGAATTGAGCTGAATGCGGCTATTTTTATTGCCGCACTTTATACATTTAAAAATTAAGATTCGTCTTTGGAAGATGCCGAGTGCTCATCATCATCTTTATAAATGAATTTTGGCATTTCCAGACCAAAATAGATGGCGATCAGACGTAAGCTAAAACCAAAAATCAGGGTAGACAAAATGGTCAGATCCTGCGACAAGCCGTAGTGGCTACAGAGCCAGTAAAAGATCACTGAAACAAAGGCAATACTGGCATACAGTTCACGGCGGAACACCAGCGGCACGTCATTACATAAAATGTCACGCAAAATCCCGCCAGACACTCCGGTCAAAACACCCGCGACGGCGCTGACCACAAAACCATGTCCCATTTCCAGGGCAATCTGGCAGCCAATAATGGTAAAGCCAATCAGGCCCAAGGCATCCAGCACCAGGAAGACATTACGTAACTGTCGCATCCATTTGGCAATCAGGATAGTGACGAAGGCTGCGCAACAGGTCAGCACCAGATATTCGGGATGTTTGACCCAGGTCAGGGGATAATGTCCGAGCAGAACATCGCGGACCGAACCACCACCCAGTGCAGTAACACAGGCAATAATCATCACGCCAAACCAGTCCATGCTGCGCCGGCCAGCGGACAGTGCTCCGGTCATGGCTTCAGCGGTAATTGCAATAATATAGATGACGGTCAGTAACATCGCCCTGCTTCCACCTGAGGCTTTGAGATGGCGGCTATTCTAAGCTAAATCTGTGTGAAAGTTATAAGAATCCGGCACAACATTGCTTAAATTTTTTCCCCGAGCCACAAATGCAGGCCTGTTTCATGGTGATGGTCTGGTCTGTCGTCGGATCCAGAAAATACCAGCGACCTTCAAACTTCACAAAATGCGAAGCTTCATGATGCACCTGTGCCTGCTTGCCATCATGATAATGTGCCTTAAACTCGACTAAGGCATGATTTTTATCTAATTTTTCATTGACTTGAACAATTTCAAGCTTTAACCATTGATTGGCTTTACTCCATTCACTAATTGCCTGCAGGTCCAGCGCTTGTTGCTGACCCAGCGCAGTCGTGGTTTTGATGTAATCGATTTCATGCTTCGCGAAGGCGCTATAACGGGAACGCATGAGTTGCTGTGCGGTCTCTGCGATCCGTTGTCCTGCATGCAGCGGCTGACAACAGTTGTGATATTCGCCTTGTCCACATGGACATGCTTCTGACATTTTCAGTTCCATAAAAATAGCCCGACAATGCGGGCTATTTTAGCAAACTTTAAAGGCCAAACATGGCTAGAGTCTAGTCCTGTGCAGGAAGCTGCGGAATGATATGCACTTTATCAATCTTATGACCGTCCATGGTGACGACCTCAAAGATATGCCCATCTGCTTCAAACTTTTCACCGCTATGTGGTAAACGTGCCATATGAAATAACACATAGCCAGATAAAGTCGAATATTCTTCGGTTTCATTGACCAGATCACGATCCAGCAGCAAAGAAACATGACGGATATCGGTAGAACCATCCAGAATCAGGCTGCCATCTTCCAGGCTTTCTGCAGCAGCTTGCAGCTCATCTTCATCCGGAAATTCACCGGCAATTGCTTCAAGGATATCAATTGGCGTGACAATCCCTTCAATCGAACCATATTCATTCAGGACAATCGCCATTTGCAATGGAGCCTGACGCAATTGCTCCATCACCATCAGGACCTGGGCATTTTCATGCACGATCACCGGTTCACGTAAGTGCTTTTCAAAATCCAGCACCCCGGTTTCAATGTATTCGTTCAGGACTTTATGGGTCAGTACCACCCCGGCAATATTATCGAGTTCACTACGCGCCACGATCAGACGTGAATGGCTCATTTGCAATAAATGTTCTTTGATACTGTCGGGCTCATTATCTAGATCAATCCATTCCAGTTCAGGACGTGGTGTCATCACCGACTTGACCGGACGTTCTGACAGACCCAGTACCCCCTGCACCATGACACTGTGATAAATGCCGTTTTCATCATTAAAGACTTCATCAGCAAAGGCACGCGTCGCCAGAACATCTTCCGGTTCAGACGAATCATTGTCCTGAGCAGGTTTGCCACCGAGCATCCGCATCACTGCTGAAGCAGTCCGGTAGCGCATGTCGGTGGTGGTCACCATTTTTTCCTGATTGCGTTTCATGGTCTGGTTAATAAATTCGACAATCACCGAGAAGCCAATTGCAGCATACAGGTAACCTTTCGGAATATGGAAACCGAAGCCTTCGACCACCAGCGAGAAGCCGATCATCATCAGGAAGCCCAGACACAGAATCACCACGGTCGGATGTCTGTTGACGAAATCCATCAGAGCTTTGGATGCCCAGAGCATAATCCCGATGGCAATAATCACGGCAATCATCATCACTGACAGGTCTTTGACCATACCAACCGCAGTAATCACGCTGTCTAATGAGAATACGGCGTCCAGCACCACGATCTGGACAATCACCATCCAGAATACCGCATGGACCGGATTTTCTTCTTTGATGACGGGTTTGGCTTCCAGACGCTCATGCAGTTCCATGGTGCCTTTAAACAGCAGGAACACCCCACCAAACAATAGAATCAGATCGCGGCCCGAGAAAGCATGATCAAAGATGTGGAATAGTGGATCAGTGAGGGTCACTACCCAGGCAATCGAGGCCAGTAAGATCAAACGCATCAGCAGGGCCAGCATCAAGCCGACAATCCGCGCCGTATTACGTTGTTCTGGTGGCAGTTTCTCCGCCAAAATAGCAATGAAAACCAGATTGTCGATCCCGAGTACAATCTCAAGAACAATCAACGTGAGTAAACCGACCCAGGCTGAAGGGTCTGACATCCATTCAAAGATCATACGCTTGGCTCCTGAAGCTCAGGACTGCAGCATGGAATCACCTGACGCTGTGACACAGCAAAACAGAATTTTTTATATTGAATAAGATCAATTATTTGGCGTAGATTTATAAAGTTAAACGGCCAACTACCACTACCCATCGTCGTTCTATTGTTGTGAAACCAATTTTCAGTATAGCAAGATCAATTTGAAATTCACCTGTTTTCATAGCTGTTTATCGATGAATTTTGCTGAGCCCTATTGCAGTGAAAATGTCCCTGCTCACAGAATTGTCATATTTGTTAATTAAGCTATAGTCACAAGAAAGAAAAATGATAAGGTGAAGAAAATAAATGCAAAGCGTAATTCAAATGACAGATTATTTTAAAGAAAACTCCCCAAAAACAACACGCCCTCTAGTGGCTCTCTATTGTGGTTCACGTGCAGGCAACAAACCAGTTTATTTAGAAAAAGCCATTCATCTCTCGCAAGGACTGGCAGAACATGGTTTCGGGCTGGTTTATGGTGGCGCCAGTATTGGCTTGATGGGACAGGTCGCGGATGCCATGATCCAGCATGGCGGTGAAGCCGTAGGGGTGATTCCCGAATTTATGCTGGATTATGAAATTGCCCATAACCAGCTCACTGAATTACATGTGGTGACCAGCATGCATCAACGCAAGGCTATGATGGCTGAGCGGGCCTGTGCCTTTGTGGCATTACCGGGTGGACTGGGCACGTTTGAAGAAATTTTGGAAATTGCCACCTGGGGGCAGCTGAACCAGCACCAGAAACCGATGATGCTGTATAACGTGAATGGTTTCTATGATGCCTTGATTGCACAACTGGACCGTGCCGTCGAAGATGGTTTTTTACCGCCACAGCATCGCGCCAAACTGATCATTTGCGAACACGAAGAAGAAATTTATACAACTTTAACCAATTTAGGCCATCCGCAAAGATTCGTAGTCTAAACTTCTCAAGCAAGAAAAAAGCGAGCCAGATGCTCGCTTTTTTCTTGGATTTTTAATATCAGGACTTATTGACCATAATTCGTCACAAACTCATAAAACATCGGCAAAGTCGTTGCCAGAATGACCGACATGGCCAGACCGAACATCAGTTTCATGGCATCTGCACTGACATTGCGTGACGTACGATGTTTGTTGACTTCATCCAGAATCATCGACATGGCAAATTCACGACCTGCAAGTAATCCCAGGAATACCCAAGTGGTACTCATTGGAATATTGCTCCACTCTTTGAAGATCAACAGGATAATGGCATACAGGAAGTCGATAATCGTCGCAGCACGAATGTCGGTCACACCGGTTTTGGTATCGACAATTTTCTGGATGGCCCCACCACGTTGATACAGAATCACGCCCAGCAACACTACGAATACCGCAATCGCAAACATCAGGAATTCAAACGGTACCTGACGCGGCACATACACGAAGATGTTAGCCAGATCCTGAATCAGCCATTGACTCCACAGGAAACCGGTAGAAACCCACTGCAAGCCCATCCAGACCTTGGAGTGCTCCTGATGACGTGTCTTGGCAAAATGCCGTGCCAGCTGCTTGACCACAAAACGATAGATGACAATCGCTACAATAAAGGCGACGGCATAGCCCATCATCGATTTGACCATCATCGAGCCTAAGCTGGCGGGAGAGAAAATCGTAAGCACCAGGAAAGTGGTACTGACTGGAATCCCGTATTTGGTCAGCATCAACAGCAAAATTGGCGGCACAATGTACAGCCAGGTAATGCCACCTTCAGGGAAAGGAATCGTTTCTAAACGACCGTATGAGGCATCACCCACCCCAGATGCATACCAACCATAGACCAATACGACAATTAAAATTGAGCTGATATAAATCCACAACACCCACCATGGGCGATGTGAATTCGAAGAAATAAATGTCCCTAGGGTTTGAGGTACATCATTTCCGACAATAGAGTAAGCGGCCAAACAGAAGCCGATCACCATCAAAATCTCGATTGTCATAAAAACAAACCTATACGCGAGGAGATTTCAGCACTGCTGAAAAGTTGGCCCAAGATTATGACGGTTTTATTTCATTTTAATGACAAGACTGTCATATATACGGTCACCTTACAAAAAAGAGCACCGAAGTGCCCTGAATTTAAAAGCTTTTGACTACTTGAGATTTACTTGATAAATCGTGGTGCTGCCACTGACTTCATGGCCGACCACCAGGAGGGGTTTCTTGTTCGGGGAGTCTTTTGCCGGAATAAATACCAAACCTTCCGGTCCTAAATCACCGGCTTGTCCTATTTCAATCTGCTCTGTGGTCGCTTTAAAATCACGTGAATTGATATATTGCACGAAGACTGGTGATGCAGGTGTAGACACATCATAGACCATGATGCCACCGACACGCTCCAGCCCAATAAAGGCAAAGGTTTTTTGACCAATCTGCCCCAAGGTCACCCCTTCAGGTTCCGGCCCTTTATTGTCACTGCGATTATCCAGTCCGGCTTCTTCATGATTAAAGTTGAAAATCTCAGGATGATGTTTGGCAATATACTGCTCAAACTGATCACCCGAATCCCATACCAGTTCTAAACCGGTCTGTTGATCATTTTCCACCCAGATACTGACCGAGCGGGTACCAAAGCTATATAAATGATCATAGACCAGATTGCCCCGTTCATTCAGTTTGGCTGTACCATCGGCATTTTTTTGATAGCCTTCGGTCCACGTAATATTTAAACGGCCCAACAGATGATCTTCACGGCAGTCTTTGGCATCCCCTACAATAGCACCGCAGTAGGCAAAGTTAGTTGGATTGAGTTCTGCACCTTTGGCCAATACCCGAAGATGGGCTGGTAAATCATCACCCAGACGGCGGTCAAAGCCTTTGGCATGCACCAAGTGTTTCACCCGCCATTCTTCTACAAAGCCTTGGCTGGTATCGTTATTGAAATATGCAGGATTGTTTTCACCCCAGGCACGGGCATCGCCTTCATTGGCAGACACAATATAGGTTTTGCCGGCGACCTCGAAACTTGCAATCGCATCTGGCATATATAAGCCACGGACATTGGCCCAAGTTTGAATATCGATTTTGCCTTTACCCTCGACACCATCCGCATCGCTGACATCCATACCATGACCCTTCATGCCATGATCTTTAAAGCCAAATGGATAAACAGCGAGCACCTTGGCAGAAGCCACATCAATTTTGGCCAAGGCATTGTTTTCCTGTAAGGCAACCCAAGCAGTTTTTCCATCTTTTGAAACAGTGATGTACTCAGGTTCAAAATCCTGAGCTGTGCTGGCCTTTGGTCCGAAAATGCGGATGCCCTGTTCACGCAATGCTGCTTCCCATCCATTAAAGGCCTTAAAGTCTGCTGTACGAACGATCGGGGCTTTTAAATTGGCCAGACTAATGACAGACACTGAACCTTCTGGATCGACCTGATAATCATCAGAAGGCTCGCCTTCATTGGCCACCAGCAAGCTTTGACCATCCGGTGTGAAAGTCAACATGTCCGGCAAGGCACCCACCTGTACGTGGGCCAGCTTACTCAGGTCTTTGGCCTGATATAAGGCCACATAGCCAGGATCGGTTTTCACAGCAGCCTGAATCGCAATGGCGACAATGCCATTATGTACCGCGACACTGTTGACCTCAGCCTCTGGCGCAATGTCATCGACCGTGATAGATGTTATTTTTTTCGGCTGATCAGGTCGACTTAAATCCAGTACATCCAATACGCCTTCTTTGGCATTGACCACGAATAGGCGTTGACTCTCGGCATCAAAGGCCGGAATTTCTGCTGCACTTTGCGCAAACATACCCGATTCATAAGCAGCTAATTTGCTTAACTCGATCGAGTTCGGTGTAGCCTCGACGATTGGAACCGGTGTTTCATTTTCATTCTCACTTCCACATGCCACCATCCCCACAGCCAGCATGGCCACTATCAAAGACTTTAATTTTAATTTCATTTTTTTGTTGATCTATCATGAAGAATTCGTGACCAATTTATAACCAGAGCATTGCAGTGCCATGACAGATCGGTTGCAGTTCCTTGACACAACACTGCTATAAAAGTTGAAACGCTTTATATACGACAGACTCGGCTGATTCCTTTAAACTATTCAAAATTTTCAGTTTTCCAGAATTATGAATGCCACGCCTACGCATCAAGCCTTAGATCCCGAGTTTAGACTGCTGGTCTTGTTGGTCTCGATTGGCTTTTTCATGCAGGGGCTGGATACCACCATTATTAATACCGCCTTACCTGCAATTGCCCAAAATTTGCAGGAAGATCCGCTACGCATGCACAGTGTGGTCGTGGCTTATGTGCTGTCTGTGGCGGCCTGCATTCCCTTAAGTGGCTGGCTGGCAGACCGGTTCGGGGTCAGAAATACATATTTTGCTGCGATTATTATTTTCTCTTTGGCCTCTTTGGGCTGTGCCTGGTCAAGTAGCCTGAATGAATTATTGGTGTACCGGATCTTTCAAGGGATCGGTGGTGCATTATTGCTGCCGGTCGGCCGTTTGGCGATGCTGAAGATCATTCCCCGTACCCAATTTCTGGCCGCCATGAGTCTGATGAGTCTGGCCGGTCTGATTGGTCCGTTGATTGGCCCGACCCTAGGTGGCTGGATGGTCGAATATCTGTCCTGGCACTGGATTTTCCTGATCAATCTGCCGATTGGCTTGCTGGGCGCACTGATTACCTTTAAGGCCATGCCGAATGTACTTGAACCTACAGTCGCCCATTTTGATTATTGGGGCTTTATCTTGCTGGTCGTGGCCATGGTGGGCCTCTGTCTCGGAATTGAAAATTTTGCCAGTCCACACAACTCGCTGTGGTGGAGCCTCAGCCTGATTCTGGCCGGTTTATTGGCCACCCTGATTTATGCCTATCATTCACATACGCATAGCAACGCGCTGTTTCGCAGCCAGTTGTTTAAAAATAAAATTTATGCGATTGGCATTTTGGGTAATTTCTTTGCCCGTCTCGGCGGCAACTCGATTCCGTTTTTATTGCCTCTGATGTTGCAAGTCGCATTCGGTTTTGAACCTTTTATTACCGGTTTATTGATGATTCCGACTGTGCTCGGTTCGCTGGCCTCCAAACCGATTATCCGCAACATCATTCAGCGTTTTGGCTATCGCCGTGTCTTGCTGGTCAATACTTTGCTGGTGGGTCTGTGTATTGCCAGTTTTGCCCTAACCACAGCGGAAACCCCTATCTGGCTCCGTGCGATTCATTTCTTTATCTTCGGCATTTTAAATTCACTGCAATTCGTGTCGATGAATACCCTGACCTTAAAGGACTTAAGCCAGCAGGATGCCAGTAGCGGCAACAGTTTCCTGTCGATGATCATGATGCTGTCGATGAGTATCGGGGTGGCACTGGCAGGAACACTGGTGAACATGCTGAGTGCCTATTACGGCGCTGACAATCTGGTGGCTGCTTTTCATGTATCACTGATCTGTTTAGGCTGCATCAATATTATTGCGGCCTATATTTTCTGGCATATTCCTAAAAATACCCCGGTTTGATGCGCTATATTCACTTTGGGCTGATTGTAAGTTTTAGGCTAAATCACATATAGGCAAGGACTGAAAATGCAAAAAAATCAGGCTCCGAACAGAGTTCATAAATCGCTCTTGATTGGGCTGGGCATACTGATCACTGTGATTACGATCGCCATGGTCTATCTCTGCCTGATGAAAGCACCGTCTGCCCATGCAGCCGATTATCCTATTCAGGGTTTTGATGTATCGCATCATCAAAAAGAGATTCAGTGGCAGCAGATTTCGCCTGAAAAATACCGTTTTGTTTATCTGAAAGCCACTGAAGGCGGCGACTTTAAAGATACCCGTTTTCAGGAAAATTGGTTGAAAGCACGTGAACGCGGCTTTCTGGTCGGTGCCTATCATTTTTACCGGCTCTGCCGCGATGGCAGCATTCAAGCCCAGAATTTTATTGACTCCGTACCCAATAAACCGGATGCCTTACCGCCAGTAATTGATCTGGAATATGACAGCAAATGCATCAATACCTATTCTAAAGAGCAGCTTTTAAACGAAATTCAGGTGATGCACGATGCCCTGAAAAAGCATTATGGCAAGCAGCCGATTTTCTATATTTCTAAAGCTTTTTATAATATTGTACTGGCAGGACACTTTCCTAACGTACCACTCTGGGTACGTGAATACAAAGGTCTGCCTGATTTAAAAGATCAGCCTAAATGGACGTTTTGGCAACATACCAGTCAGGGGAAAATTCCCGGTATTACCACACCGGTAGACCTGAATGTTTTTTATGGCTCAGAACAGCAATGGCTGGATTTTCTCAAAAAGAATGCGATTGTAGTACCTTCATCTGAGAATAAAGCGAAATAAAGCTGATCGCCTGAAAACAAGTTCTTTATAAAAACAACAAGGAAATAAAAAGATTGAAATGGATAAAAGGCATTTTACTCGGTCTGGTGATTCTACTCCTACTCATCGCGGGTATGCTGGCTTATCTGTTGCAAGCTTCGGGCAAGGTTAGTGACTTTAAAGCGTGGCAGCCGCAAACCGGTATATCCGTTCACGGGCTTACAGTCAATTTTTTTGGTGTGTCCACCCTGTTACTCGATGATGGCCACGATCAGATCCTGATCGATGGTTTCTTTAGCCGGCCATCTTTGCGGCAAGTAATTACTCGACCTATTCAAAGTGATAAGCTGCTCTTAGAACAACTGGTGCAACACCATGAATTGAGCCGAACCCAAGCCATTCTGGTCAGTCACTCGCATTATGATCATGTGCTAGATGTACCGGCCTTACTGGAAATGCTTCCCGAAACCGTTGTCATCGGTTCGCCGAGCACCCTAAATATCGCCAGGGCAAACCCTAAAGTTACTCCACAGCAATTACAGCCGATTAAGCCTGGGCAAGTACAGCAATGGGGACATTTCCAGATCACTGCAATTCCCTCACAACATACACCGCCCACAGCGGTAAATGATGATTTAGGCGAAGAGCTGCTGCAGCCTTTCACCCTTCCGGCTAAATTTTCCGAATTTAAGGAAGGTGGCAGTTTCGACTACCTGATTGAGCATGCAGGACATAAAATTCTGGTCAAGGCCAGTACCGGATTTATTCCAGAGCAATTGCAGCATCTGAAAGTCGATACCCTGTTTTTAGGCATTGCCCAGCTTTCCAGACAATCCGATGCCTATCAGCAGCAATATCTGGCTGAAACCCTGAACCTGCTCAAGCCCAAAGTGGTGATTCCGGTGCATTGGGATGATTTTTTTCAGCCTTTAAACCAGCCGCTGCAATTTTTACCCCGTCTTGCCGATGACACCCCAAAAAGTTTGCAACTTCTGATTCAGGCTGCCGAGAGACAAGGGACAAAAGTCGTCCTGCTCAGCGAACCGCAGCCCTATTTACTCAACTCAGCCTTCGCTTCCCAATCCGATTAAAGCCCCTTAAGATAGCGTACATGCGCAAAATTATTCATATCGATATGGATGCGTTTTATGCCTCGGTTGAGCTGCGTGAACGTCCAGAACTGAAAGACTTACCTGTGGTGATAGCCTCGCATCATCCTCGGGCGGTGGTCGCGGCTGCCTCCTATCCGGCACGGGTTTATGGCCTGCGTTCTGCCATGTCCATGGGGCAGACGCGCAAACTGTGTCCTCAAGTTATCGTGATTGAGCCAGATTTTGCCAAATACCGGCAGGTATCGGCACAGATTCATCAGATCTTCCAACAATATACTTCCCTGATTGAACCACTTTCTCTAGATGAAGCCTTTCTGGATGTCACAGAAAATTTAAAACAAATCCCAAGTGCTACCGAAGTCGCCATGCGAATTCGCGAGGATATTTTTCAAGCCACCGGATTAACTGCTTCTGCTGGTGTAGCGCCCAACAAGTTTCTCGCTAAAATTGCTTCGGACTGGCACAAACCGAATGGCATCTGTGTGATTAAGCCGTCACAAGTACAGCGTTTTATCCAGGATTTGCCACTGAAAAAAATTCCCGGCGTCGGTAAAGTCACTCAGGAAAAACTGAAAAGCCTGAATCTAGAAACTTTAGGCGATTTACAGCAAATTGATGAAGCCTTACTGATTCAGCAATTTGGCAAATATGGACGGCGGCTATTTTTGTATGCTCAAGGCATTGATGAACGGCCGGTCGAAGTGGAACGGGAACGTCAGCAAATTTCCAAAGAAACCACTTTTGATGATGACCTACATCTAAACCAATGTCGCCCCTATTGGGAACCTTTACTTGGACAGGTATGGCAAAGCCTGCAAAAGAAACAGCTTTCGGCTCGCGGCGTTACGGTCAAATTAAAACTCAAGAATTTTCAGGTGATGCAACACAGTAAAAGTTTTAAACAGGTGCTGCGTAGTCCACAGGAATTAGCCCAAGCCTTGGACTTACTGCTCGATGAGCTGCATATTGCCCCGCAGATGCAATTCCGGCTGATCGGCGTCGGCGTGTATCAGCTCAGCGTCCCCGAGACTGAAACCCAGTTATTGCTGCTCTAAACCTTTTTTGATCACGTTTTAGGCATTGGTTTAAAAATACGGCAACTTTGTTTTTACATTTTGATTTTTTAGAGTACTCTATCTGCGCAATGCATTATCCATGTATGTGCCGAGATGCTGAAAATCACCTTTACTTTCAGCATGCTGTCCTGTGATTAGCGTGACGATCAAATCCGAATATTACAGGGCAACTCTGATGTAACTCATGGAATCCCCTCCTGCATGTCTTCTGTAAATTCTTCTGTTGTTCAAGAACAACGCGCACGTAAAGCTGCGCTATCTAGTTTTGTTGGTGCTGTTGTCGATTGGTATGATTTTCTCCTTTACGGCATTGTTGCAGCCTTAATTTTTAAAGATCAGTTTTTCCCTAGTATTGGCGAGAACATGGGCACCCTGGCGGCACTGGCCACCTTTGGGGTCGGCTTCCTGTTTCGTCCTTTAGGTGGTGTGGTATTTGGTCACTTTGGTGACAAGCTCGGCCGTAAAAAAATGCTGGTACTTACGGTAATCCTGATGGGAATTTCCACGGTCGGGATTGGTCTGCTGCCAAATTTTGAAGCAATTGGCTGGTGGGCTCCGGTGCTACTGGTGTTTTGCCGTGCCTTGCAAGGCTTTGCTGTCGGTGGTGAATGGGGCGGCGCAGCTCTGATGGCAGTTGAAAATGCACCCAAGGGTAAAAAAGCCTTTTATAGCAGTGGCGTTCAGGTCGGCTATGGTGTTGGCTTGGTATTGGCCACCGGTGCAGTGTCGATTATTATTGCGACACTGGGTGAAGAAGCCTTTGCCGAGTGGGCATGGCGTATTCCCTTTCTGGCCAGCATCGTACTGTTAGCTGTGGCGATGTGGATTCGCCGTGATCAGGATGAATCTCAGGAATTTGTAGAAAAGGTGGTCAAAGCAGACCATCATCCAGAAAAGCTGCCAATCTTGCAAGCCATCAGCAAACATCCAAAAGCTTTCTTCTATATCATTGCCTTACGTCTGACTGAATTACTGACCATGTATCTGGTCACCAACTTTGCCCTGAACTATTCCACCAGCAACCTAGGCATGGACAAACAGTTCTTCCTGAATATCACGCTGATGGTCGGGGTAATTAGCTGTTTCAGTATTCCATTTTTTGCCTGGCTGGCGGATAAATTCAATCATCAGAAAATGTGTGTCTGGGGCGGTTTGATTGGTGCGCTTTCAGCCTTTCCATTTTTTATGGCGCTCGATGCACAAAACACCTGGATGATCATTATGGGGGCAATTTTACTGGCGAACGTCGCACACGATATGGTGGTCAGTGTCCATCAACCGATTTTCACCTCCCTGTTTGGCACAGAATACCGCTACAGCGGTGCCGGAGTTGGCTATCAGGTGGGGAGCATCATTGGGGGTGGTTTTACCCCATTTATTGCAGCGGCACTGGTGATTTGGGCGGATGGTTCATGGCATTATGTAGCCATCTATCTGGCGGTGGGTTGTCTGCTGACTGCACTGGTCGCAGCCCTGATGCCCAAAACTCAGGATGAACAACATGACAGTTGAACGTTTACACGTATCGAAACGCTTTTCGGAAATTGCTATTGCCGGTAATCTGGTGCATCTTGCCGGCCAGCTGGCCACAGATGTCGAACTGGATATTAAAGGACAAACCCAACAGACTTTAGATATTATTGACCAGTTTCTGGCAGATGCCGGCACAGACAAAAGTCACATCATGTCGGTAACTATCTATTTGAAAGATATTGAAAAGGATTATGCAGCCTTCAATGAAGTCTGGGATGCCTGGGTCGCTGATATCGAAGCCCTGCCTCGTACCTGTGTCGAAGCAAAACTCTATGATCCACGGGTATTGGTCGAGCTGACCGTCGTGGCGGTTAAACCGGAATAATGTTTCAAGATCGATACTCATAAAAAAAAGTATGCTTCTGGCATGCTTTTTTGTTTTAACCGACTGCTTTAATTTTACTGCGCTCTAAATCCGAATATAAATAATATTTTTTCAGATCATTGCTAACTGTATATTTGGGCATTTTCTGCATTTGCGCTTGCTCCTGCAAGAAGTCCTGGCGCAACTGATAATATTCCGGCACATCATCGTAACGAATCACCCGATAACCGGCCATGGTTAGTAATGCATCCTGAAAACCCGTCTGCTGGGGACGCTTTAAGATTAAGGGATCATCCACTCCCACCACGGCTAAAATCTGGTGCTGCTGATCCAGAATTACAAAATCTGCAGTCAGGTTGCGGTACTTATGTCGAGTCCGGTTAAATTTAGTCGTCATTAAGGCATCATAGGAAACATGTGCCAGAATAATGTATTCAGGTAAGACTTCTCTCAGGCGAGTGAAGGTCAATTGCTCATTCAGGTTAAAAATAGCACGTTGCTTTAACGCACTGTCTTGTGGTTTGGAATTATTTCCGAGCTTTTTCCATGCCATGAGCACGACACAGAAGAGCAGGAAACTCCCAATCATAATATAGGTGGTCATGCCTAAATCCTTGCATTCTTATAATCATTTTTGTTTTATTGTTGTGCAGTATAAACCCACGCTTTATTTTAAATAGAGCTAACAACCAATCTGTTTAAATACCCATACAACCGGTATCAAAACTCGATTCTATGTTACCTAAAGTGACATCTCTCTAGATGCCAATGAAAGTGGATTTAAAGTACTGATAATGCACTCTAAAACATCCATGGAATTGATCGCAATACATATCTGCCCAACTGTAGGACAATTCCGACAAAGTGTTATTTTTATATCACTTTTTTAAAGAACTTAGTCCAAATAATATATTCTTTTACACTTTCAACGCACAAGCTCAGGCTACGTTACTTTACCCAAGAGCTAAAAAAAGACACCGAAGTGTCTTTTTATTAACTTAATTATGCACGTGATTTGGGCTTCGCTTTAGGCTTTGGCCCACCAAACGGTTTTTTGGCATCACCCGTTTCACGTGGTGGTAAACCAGTGTGCTGGGTCAGAATTTGACCACGCTCAGGACGTTTCTTGGTATTTGAAGGACGTGACTGAGCTTGTGCAGCCTTGCTACGATTCCCTTGCTCACCGGTACGTTTTTGCGAATCACCGGCAACCGTCGAATTCTTCTTACGCGCCGATTGATACTGACCGTCTGCACTGCCTACAGGCTGATAAGTCGGAATTAAATGCTGTTTCGAATTACCAATCAAATCCTGACGACCCATTTCTTTCAGGGCTTCACGCAGTAAAGGCCAGTTGTTTGAATCATGATAACGCAAGAAAGCTTTGTGCAAACGACGACGCTTCTCACCTTTCACAATGTCAACATTTTCAGTATAACGCGCCACTTTCGCCAGCGGGTTTTTACCCGTGTAATACATAGTAGTTGCAGTCGCCATCGGTGATGGATAGAAGGTCTGTACCTGATCGGCACGGAAACCATTCTTCTTCAACCAAATCGCCAGATTCATCATGTCGTAATCGGTGGTGCCCGGATGCGCCGCGATGAAGTAAGGAATCAAGTATTGTTCCTTACCGGCTTCTTTACTGTAACGATCAAACATTTGCTTGAAGCGGTCATAGGTACCAATACCCGGCTTCATCATTTTATTGAGTGGACCTTTCTCGGTATGTTCAGGCGCAATTTTTAAGTAACCACCGACATGATGGGTGACAAGTTCTTTGACATATTCAGGGTTTAAAACCGCAAGGTCATAACGTAGGCCTGAACCAATCAGAATTTTTTTAATGCCTGGTAAAGAACGTGCTTTACGATATAACTGCGTCAATGGCGCATGGTCGGTATGCAGGTTTTGGCACACGCCCGGGAATACACATGACGGTTTACGACAGTTCTTTTCAATCTCAGGATCTTTACAGGCCAGACGGTACATATTGGCTGTTGGGCCACCCAGGTCCGAGATAATGCCAGTAAAGCCTGGAGCCGTATCACGGATTTTTTCCACTTCACGCAGAATCGATTCTTCAGAACGGTTCTGAATAATACGACCTTCATGTTCCGTAATCGAACAGAAAGTACAGCCACCGAAACAGCCACGCATGATGTTCACAGAGAATTTGATCATGTCAAACGCAGGGAAACGGGCATTGCCATAAGCAGGATGCGGCAGACGTGCATAAGGCAGGTCAAACACATAGTCCATCTCTTCCGTAGTCAACGGAATTGGCGGTGCATTCAACCAGACATCACGTTCACCATGCTTTTGCACCATGGCACGCGCATTCCCCGGATTGGTTTCCAAATGTAGAATACGGTTGGCATGTGCATAGAGCACTGGATCTGCAGCAACTTCTTCAAAAGTAGGCAAACGGATTACGGCCAATTCGCGCGGCGGTAACTTATGTTTAATCGCTTTAGAAGCCGGTTGCAGTTGCACAATTTGCGTATCAGGATCTAAGTCATCCCCTGCTCGCACAATCGGATTGGCGACATGTTCTTTTTGGAAACCTTGGTACTGACTAGAATCCTTGCCTTGTTCAATCTCACAACCCTCGATATCTTCAGTCATGACATAAGGGTTAATAATTGGATCAACACGGCCAATCGCATCCACATCATTCGATGCGATTTCAACAAATTTGGCTTTCGATGGGCGGTTGTGTTTATTCACAATAAACGCTGTACCACGAACATCGGTAATATCTTGGATTTTTTCACCACGCGCCAAGCGATGCATGATTTCAGTGATTGAACGCTCACCATTACCGTACATCAAAAGATCGGCTTTTGAATCCATCAATACTGAACGACGGACTTTGTCTGACCAGTAATCATAATGCGCAATACGACGTAAGGATGCTTCAATACCGCCCAATAATACCGGTACATCCGGATAAGCTTCACGGACACGCTGGCAATACACGGTTGCCGCACGGTCTGGACGTTTGTTTGGCTGATTGTCTGGTGAATAGGCATCATCAGAACGGATTTTACGGTCAGCCGTATAACGGTTGATCATAGAATCCATATTCCCTGCTGTTACACCCCAAGCAATATTCGGTTTACCCAAAACGCGGAACGCATCCACGCTGGTCCAGTCTGGCTGTGCAATAATGCCGACACGGAAGCCTTGTGCTTCTAGCGTACGACCAATAATGCCTGAACAGAAAGACGGATGATCGATATAAGCATCACCACAAACTAAAATAAAATCACAGCTGTCCCAGCCGAGTTGATCCATTTCCTCGCGTGACATCGGCAAAAATGGCGCAGGGTCAAAACAAGACGCCCAATATTTGTCGTAATCAAACAACGCTTTTGGCGCAGTCTGCATGGTATAAGCAGTAGACATGGCTAGCAATTCTCGGCTGGCAGATGATAGGAGATCTAAAAATAAGATCAAAGATGAAAGCCGATTATTTTACCATGAATCAGGTCTAGCTTGCTTGATTATAATTTATACAAAATCAGAGACTAACTGAACCACTTTCTATTTGTCACTTGAATCTAAAGTTTAAATATATCAAAAAAGAAATTTATCTTATTTATGAGGAGGAAAGCTTGGACAGAATCTCTAATTTGAACGGAGTCTTAAACTAAATGCCAAACCTGTCAGTAATAACGCTGTGATAAACACAGTTAATCCTATCCAGCCATAATTTTCCCATACCAATCCGCTTGAGCTCCCCAACACGCTTGAACCCAGGTAATAGCAAAATAAATACAGCGACGAACCGACTGCCCGATACTGTAACGACTGGATCGACACCCAGCTACTGGCAGTCGAATGGGCAGCGAAGAAAGAAAAAGTAAAAATCAGCAATCCGATAAAAACAACAACCAACTGATTAATCAGCATCAGCGCCAAGCCCACAAGCATCATCAGGATCATGGCTGCCAATATTCTGAATTTGCCATAATGCCGTCCCCAGTGTGCTGCTCGAGGGGAGCTATAAATACCGGCCAAATAAGTAATCGAAATCACGCCAATCCAGACATGAGATAATTCAAATGGCGCTTGGATCAAGCGATAACTCAGATAATTAAATACCGAGACAAAGCAGCCCATCAAGATAAAACCTTGCAGGAATAAAACCCGAAGTTTTGGATCAGCGAGATTCTGCCTAAATGAGTTTTTAAAACGATTCAGCTTGATTGGATAGGCTTTAAAATGTTGCGAAGCGGGTAATAGGTAAGAAAATAATCCAGCGATACAAAGATTTAAGATACCGATAATCAAAGTGGCAGATTGCCAGGAGATAAAATCCACTAAAACTCCGGCAATTAAACGCCCTCCCATACCACCTATCGCTGTGCCAGAAATATATAAGCCCATGGCAAAACCGATATCTTTTTCTGCAATTTCTTCTCCGATATAAGTCATCGCGACCGCAGCGACACCACTGACTGTCAATCCAATCATTACTCGTGTGGTCAGAAACACGGACCAGATCGGCAATATTGCACTTAATAGTAATAATACTGAGACTGAAAACAGAGACCAGACCATAATCGGCTTACGACCGAATCGGTCTGATATTAGTCCAGTAAAAATCAGGCCAACTGCCAAGGCAATGGTAGAAAAAGATAAAGGGAAACTGCTTTGAGTCGGGCTGACCTGGAAATAATCAGCCAGAATCGGCATCATCGGCTGTACGCAATACAGTGATGAAAAAATGGCAAAGCCAGCAAGGAATAAGGAAAAAAGCACTGCTTTAAAAGCAGAAGAGCCATATTCAATATGGCTTGAAGATGAATTTGAGGACATATCCGCTCCATAGACCGGTTCAGTATACGCCTCTCAATTTTATTTTTATGTGATGTTTCAGTCGAAATAGCACATAAATAACATTTATTTGACTAAATTCCACGCATAAAAAAATCCCCCTCTGCCTTGGCGGAGGGGGATTTCGAATAATGAGCTGGCGATGACTTACTCTCACATGGGTAACCCCACACTACCATCAGCGCTAAGAGGTTTCACTTCTGAGTTCGGGAAGGGATCAGGTG